>CAVJKE010000006.1:0-19573 GCA_963649695.1 bacterium | reverse complement strand
GGACATCTGAAGTGACGGAGAAGGTCTTTTTCCTGCGGCTGTCACGGATAGTGACGGCGGTTATGACCTGATGGCCGCGTCCGGAAAGAAGTTTCAGCATCCTGACCGCGTCCTCCCTGTCCCGGGGCTTGCCGAGAATCTCGGTCCCGCAGAGGACCATAGTGTCCGAGGTGACCAGAATCTCATCGTCCTCAAGCGGCATGTGGAAGCCGAGCGACTTCCCCTCGGACATCAATTCAGGCACTTTAACGTGCGGCGTGTCAGGAGAGTACGATTCCACGAACGAAGTCTTTGCATCGACCGTGAATTCCAGGTCCAGCCCGGCCATAAGTTCCCTGCGCCTCGGTGAGTTAGAGGCCAGTATGATGCGCTTTCCGTGTGTGTCCATAGATATTCCTGGTATATTCCTAAAAGAGCTTTTTGTAGGTGGCGGAGTCGAAGTTCCAGCGCCCCTGGGCCTTCATCGCCTTTTCCATGTACTCGCGCACGCAGGCTTTTCCGCCCGGTCGCTCAGAGACGATGTCGGCCGCCTCCCTGACCTCTTCCACGGCGTCGGCCGGGCATATTCCCAGACCTGCCGCACGGATGACCTCTATGTCAGGGATGTCATCGCCGAAGTACATCACTTGGTCGGCTGTTACATTGTGTCTTTTGCAGAAATCGTTGAAGTCATCGATTTTGACTCTTGAGCCGAGATAGATGTCCTCCGGAACGATGCCGTTGGCCTTGAACCTCGCCCTTATGCTCTGCGAGCGGCCGCCGGTGATCACTCCGACGGGGAAGCCGTTCATGCACGCCATCCTGACGGCGAAACCGTCCTTCGCGTCGAAAGTCCTGTAGAGCTGTCCTTCAAGGTCGGAGAGGATCCCCCCGTCTGTCATCACGCCGTCTATGTCGAAGGCGAAAGCCTTGATGTCTTTGAAATCCGTCATTTACTATGATTTGGGACTATGTTTCGGGACTGGTTCCGGACTATGATTTCGCTCCGCCCTGGCCGAAGTTAGGCAGGTCCGCGAGATTGAATGTCCCGCCCTGCTGCGCGCCTCCGACATTGATCTGTCCGAACTGTGACTCGTACTTCTGGACATTGTCAATCAAGGCGTTGAGAAGCCTCTTGGCGTGTTCAGGGGTCATCACGATGCGGCTGTTGATGTCCGGCTTCGGAAGTCCCGGGAGCATTGTGGCGAAGTCGAGGATGAATTCGCTGTGCGAGTGGGTGATGATCGCGAGATTCGAGTAAGTGCCCTTGGCTATTTCCGGCCTGATCTCGAGGCTGAGTTCTTTCTTTTCTTCCATAATGATCTTAATTAGTCAGTAGGGCAAATTTAGTGAAAAATGTATTATCTTTGTCATCTTGACTAATATTATAGGTAATTATATGAGCGAGAAAAAAGAACTTTCCGCGAAATACAATCCCGCGGAAGTGGAGGACAAATGGTACGCCTGGTGGACCGAACATAAGTGCTTCCATTCAGAACCGAATGAGAAACAGCCATATACGATTGTAATCCCGCCGCCTAACGTGACGGGCATCCTGCATATGGGCCACGTGCTGAACAACACTCTCAACGATGTGCTGGTCCGCAAGGCCAGGATGGACGGCAAGAACGCCTGCTGGATTCCAGGCACAGACCACGCCTCCATCGCCACCGAAAGCAAGGTGGTAGCCAAACTCAAGGGTATGGGAATATCCAAGGAGGACCTCACCCGCGACGAGTTCATGAAGTACGCCTGGGAGTGGAAAGAGGAGCACGGCGGCATCATCCTCAAGCAGTTGCGCAAGTTAGGAGCTTCCTGCGACTGGGACAGGACCAGGTTCACGATGGAGCCGGAACTTTCCGAGGCGGTCATCGCCACGTTCTGCTACTTCTACAAGAAGGGAATGATTTACAGGGGAGTGCGTATGGTCAACTGGGACCCGGTCGCCCTCACCGCCATCAGCGACGACGAGGTCATCCACAGAGACACCAAGAGCCATTTCTACCATCTGAAGTACTACATCTCGGACGGTAACGGCAAGCCTACAGACAAGTACCTTGTGATCGCCACGACCCGTCCTGAGACGATCATGGCCGACGCCGCGATCTGCGTCAATCCTGCCGACGAAAGGCATCACTGGCTCAAAGGTAAGAAAGTGCTTATCCCGCTCATCAACAGGGAGATACCTGTCATAGAGGACGATTATGTGGAGATGGATTTCGGTACGGGCTGCCTCAAGGTGACCCCTGCCCACGACGCCCACGACTATGAGATCGGCCTCCGCCACAACCTTCCGGTGATGGACATCATCGACGACCACGGCCGTCTGAACGAGAAGGCCCGGATCCTTGTGGGCGAGGACCGTTTCGAGGCCAGGAAGAAAATCGTCAAGATGCTGGAGGAATCCGGCAACCTCGAGAAGGTCGAAGAGTACACATCTCCGGTGGGATATTCAGAAAGGACAAACGCAGTCATCGAGCCTAAGCTTTCCGCACAGTGGTTCCTCAAGATGGAGTCGCTGGCCGCCAAGGCTCTGGAGAGCGTCGAGTCCGGCAAGATCAAGCTGATTCCTGACAAGTATCGCAACACCTACCGCCATTGGATGGAGAACGCCCACGACTGGTGCATCTCCCGTCAGCTTTGGTGGGGACAGCGCATCCCGGCTTACTATCTCCCTGACGGACAGATTGTTGTCGAGGAGACCGCCGAGAAGGCTCTGGAGGCCGCCCGCAAGATAAATCCGGCTCTCACGGCCGCCGACCTCAAGCAGGACGAGGACGTGCTGGACACCTGGTTCTCAAGCTGGCTCTGGCCGATCTCGGTCTTCGATCCTCAGATGCCGGGCCATCCTGACCACAAGCCGAACAAGGATCTCGCCTACTACTATCCTACGAACGACCTTGTCACGGGCCCGGACATCATCTTCTTCTGGGTTGCCAGGATGATCATGGCGGGCGACGAGTTCATGAACGACATCCCGTTCAGCAACGTCTATTTCACCGGCATCGTGCGCGACAAGCTCGGCAGGAAGATGTCCAAGACTCTTGGGAACTCTCCTGATCCGCTCGACCTGATCGCCAAGTACGGAGCCGACGCCGTCAGGATCGGAATGCTGCTCTGCTCGTCCGCAGGCAACGACATCTTCTACGATGAGTCGCAGGTCGAGCAAGGCAGGAATTTCTGCAACAAGATCTGGAATTCCTTCCGTCTCATCCAGGGCTGGAATGTTGATGCGTCTGTTCAACAGAGCGAGGTCAACGCCCTTGCGGTCAAATGGTTCGACAACAAACTCAGTCAGGCGATCGCCACCATCGAGGACCACTATTCAAAGTTCAGGATCTCCGACGCTCTGATGTGTACTTACAAGCTCTTCTGGGACGATTACTGCTCCTGGTACCTCGAGGCCATCAAGCCGGCCTACGGAGCCGGCATCGACAAGCAGACCTACGACGCCACCATCATATTCTTTGAAAAGCTGCTTAAGCTCATCCATCCTGTGATGCCGTTCATCACGGAGGAACTTTGGCAGTCGATGGCTGTCCGCGCGGAAGGGGAGACCATCATGTACCAGTCCACCCCGAAGGCGGGTGAGGTCGACGAGGCCTTCCTCGCGGCGTTCGGCGTGGCGCAGGAAACCGTCAACGGCGTGCGCGGCGTGCGTCAGCAGAAGGGCATCTCTCCGAAGGACGCCCTGGAGCTGAAGGTGAAGGGGGATTTCCCTATGAATATGGTCGCTCTCGTCTCGAAGCTCGCCAATGTGACAGGAGTCGAGAAGGTGGCCGCGTTCGGGGATGCAGCCGGAGTCTCGCTGATGGTCGGCACGGTGGAGATCTTCGTTCCGCTCGAGGGTCTTGTGGATGTCGATGAGGAGATCCGGAAGATCGAGGCTGAGCTCGAACATCAGAGAGTATTCCTCGAATCAGTGAGGAAAAAGCTCGGAAACGAGAGTTTCGTGGCCCACGCTCCGGAGAAAGTGGTGGCTCTCGAACGCAAAAAGGAGTCCGACAGCCTCTCCAAGATCGAAAGTTATGAGAAGGCTTTGGCTGCGCTGAAAGCTAAGAAATAAAACAAGATTGTTATAGCGATTAACTTTTTTGTTATGGTATATTCCGAGACCATTTTCCCGGTCAGATACTACGAAACCGACCAGATGGGCATCGTCCACCACTCGAATTACATCAGGTATTTCGAGTGCGCGAGGAACACCCTGATGATCGAGTGCGGCTATCCGATCGAGAAGTGCGAGCAGGACGGCGTGACCATCCCGATAGTGACTGTCGAGTGCCGTTACCGCCATCCCGCCAAGATGGGCGATGTGGTCAAGGTGGTGGCCGTCATCGACGAGGTTCCGCTGGCCAAACTCCGCGTCAGGCAGGCCGTCTACAACCAGGACGGCGTGCTTTGCGCCGAAGGCAAGGTGACGCTCGGTTTTCTCAACAAGGAGACCGGCCGTCCCACCAGATGCCCGGAGAAGCTCGTCAAGGCCATCGAGGCCCGCATCGGCGAAGGGAATGAATAGAAGAGGCGACCCTTTGACATTTAATATTCAGAAAATTCAGTAACACCTTTAAAATTTGTAGATATGTTTTTCATTGTTCCTTTGGGTGTGGTAGGACCTTGGCAGGTGGTCATCATCGCCCTTGTGATTGTTCTCCTTTTCGGCGGAAAGAAGATTCCTGAGCTGATGAAAGGTCTTGGCAAAGGTGTCAAGAGCTTCAAGGAAGGGATGAACGAGGTTGAAAGCCAGATCAATGACATCGACAAGGATCTGAACTCGACCGCCAAGACACCTGACAAGATCGAGAAGATCAAGGACGAGAACAAATAATGGCGGCCCAGGAAGCTGAGATGTCCTTCTGGGACCATCTTGAGGAGCTGAGAGGAACTTTGTTCCGCTCATTGCTTGCCGTGACCCTTGTGAGCGTGGTTGTCTTCTGCTTCAAGTCACTGGTGTTCGACGGCATCGTTCTGGCTCCGACCAGAGGGGACTTCTTCATCTACAGATGGATGCGGATGGAGAATATGCAGATGTCGATCGTCAATCTCGACATCTCCGCCCAGTTTTTCGTCCACCTCAAGGTGGCGTTCGAACTCGGCTTCATCCTGGCCTTCCCTTATGTCTGCTTCGAGGTCTGGAAATTCATAGCCCCGGCCCTGTACAAGAACGAGAAGAAGACGGTGAGGACATCGTTTTTCGCTGCTTCCTTCCTTTTCTATCTCGGCCTGCTGATCGGCTACTATCTGATCGTGCCGATCTCGCTCAACTTCTTCATGGGCTACAAGGTCAGCGACACCGTGTCCAACACGATCTCGCTGAATTCCTACATCTCGATGTTCACGTCCACGGTGCTGGCTTTCGGCATCGTGTTCGAATTCCCGATTGTCGTCGTCATCCTGTCCAAACTCGGAATTGTCACGAAGGAGACCCTGGTCACGTACCGCCGCCACGCCATCGTGGTCATACTCTGCATCGCGGCCATCATCACTCCTGCCGACCCGATGTCGATGCTGATCGCGGCTGCACCTCTCCTGCTTCTGTACGAGGTCTGCGTGATGTGCTGCAAACCGGCTCCGCCGGAAGATGACGACGAAGAAGAAATATCCACAACCTGACACTATGATTTCAATCAACGGACTCACAGTGGCCTACGGAGGCTACACACTTCTTGACAGCATAGACTTCCACATCAGCGAGAAAGACAAGATAGGTCTTGTCGGAAAGAACGGTGCGGGGAAGTCCACCATAATGAAACTCATCTGCGGTCTGCAGTCGCCGACATCTGGCAGCGTGGATATGCCGCGCGACATCCGCATCGGCTACCTGCCGCAGATAATGGAACACCATAAAGGCCGTACCGTGATGGAGGAGACCCTCACGGCGTTCGACCACATCTCCGAGATCCAGAAGGAACTCGATGGGGTCAACACTCAGCTTGCCGAGAGAACCGACTATGAGTCAGAGGCTTATCTCTCGCTTATCGGCAGGCTGAACGACTTGACGGACGCTCTGGCCATGACCCAGTCCGAGCCGCCTGAGGTTCTCGCCCAGAAAACTCTTCTGGGACTCGGTTTCAAGGACGAGGATTTCGGCCGGAAGACCGAGACTTTCAGCCAGGGCTGGAACATGCGCATCGAACTGGCCAAGATCCTTCTCTCCGAGCCTGACGTGCTGCTGCTGGACGAGCCTACGAACCATCTTGACATCGAATCCATCGAATGGCTGGAGGACTACCTAAAGAACCACCGTGGCTCGCTTCTGCTCGTTTCCCACGACAGGAAGTTCCTTGACAACGTGACCAACCGCACAGTCGAGATCATGCTCGGGCATATTCACGACTACAAGGTGCCTTACAGCAAGTACCTGGAACTGAGGAAGGAAAGGCTGTCGCAGCAGATGGCTGCCTACGAGAACCAGCAGAAGATGATCGAGAAAACCGAGGACTTCATCAACCGCTTCCGCTACAAGCCGACCAAGTCGAACCAGGTGCAGTCAAGGATCAAGCAGCTGGAAAAGCTTGACAGGGTGGAAATTGACGAGACGGACAATGTCACTCTGACCGTCAAGTTCCCTCCGGCCCCCCGTTCGGGAGACGTTGTCTTCAAGGGGACAGACCTGAAAGTCGGCTATCCCGGAAAGGTGGTGTTCTCAGATGCGTCCATAGAGGTCAGAAGGGGAGAGAAGGTCGCCCTCATCGGCCGTAACGGAGAAGGCAAGACAACTCTGATGCGCGTGCTGATGGGAGAATTGACTCCGATCAGCGGAGAGGCCAAGGTCGGCTACAATGTGTCGATCGGCTACTACGCTCAGAACCAGGAGGATGTGCTTGACAAGAATCTCACCGTCTGGGAGACTTTGGACAACATAGCTGTCGGGGATGTGAGGAACAAGCTCCGCGACATCCTCGCGCAGTTCCTTTTCAGAGGGGAGGACATCGACAAGAAGGTGAGCGTCCTGTCCGGAGGCGAGAGGGCCAGGCTCGGAATGGCCAAGTTCATGCTCCAACCCTACAACGTGCTGGCGCTCGACGAGCCTACCAACCATATGGACATCAAGTCGAAAGACATTCTCAAACAGGCTCTTAAGGCCTACGATGGCACGCTCATTGTGGTCTCCCACGACCGTGATTTCCTCGAGGGACTCGTCGACAAGATGTATGAGTTCAGGGACGGAAAGGTCAAGGAACACATCGGAACGGTGAGCGAGTTCCTCCAGAGCCGCAAGATAGAGAATCTCCAGGAACTTGAAAGGCGGTTCTCGAAAGCGTCCACGGCTTCACAGGATGCGAAGTCTTCGGCTAAGCCGGCAGCCTCGGAGACCAAACCTGTCGACAGGAAAGAGCTGGCGCAGAAGGAGTTCGAGCAGAGACGCAAGGATTCCAAGGAGGTCCGAAAGGTCCGGCACAGAGTCGAGTTCCTTGAGTCCGAGATTGGAAAGATCGAGGCGAAGATGAAGGAAATAGAGAAGGTTCTCTCGAATCCCGGCCCGGGCGACGACATAATGGAACTGACCAGAACCTACCTCGAAGACAAGCGTGAGGTCGACCACAAGACGGCCGAGTGGGAGTCCCTGATGGAGCAGCTTGAAGGCTGATGAATATTTAAAATATAGTAATTGTAAAAAAAATAAACCTATGCGTATTAAATCATTATTGGCTGCGGCTTGTATCTTCGCTTCAATGCAGTTCGCCGCATCGGCCCAGACCAGGACCATCGAACACGAATATTCTGAATTCGATGCCGTTTGCGTTTCATCCGGTTTCAAGGTGAAACTGATCCAGGAAGATGGCTATAACGCCAAATTCAGGGTGAGCGACGCCCTTGAGAGTTATCTTCAGTGCTATGTCAAGGCCAAGACTCTTTACATAGGCCTTGACGAGAAGGCTGTTCCGAAAGAGGTAAAGAAGCAGTTCAAAGGCAAGAACACTGAGGATATGGTACTTGAAGCCACTGTTTATGTGCGCACACTTAACACAATCACTTTGAGCGATGACTGCACATTCGAGGCCAATCAGGACCTGAATTCCGACAACTTCACTCTCGACCTTACCGACAACTCATCGATCAGCAATCTCAACGTGAGCGCCGAGAAGGCCAAGATCGCAGTTTCCAAGAAGGCCAAACTTTCTTCAATCCATGTCAAGGCTGACGAGGTGTCAGTTGTAGGAGAGGGTAACGGTACCCTTGGACTTGAATATGCCGCCAAGAAACTCAGCGTCAACAATTCCGGTTCCGCGGACCTCAAGATCAACGGTGACGCTTCTTCAATCTCCGTCACTGTGGCCGGCGGCTCGAAGCTTTCGCTTTCCGGCAAGGCTGATGAACTGAAGGTCAGCGGCAAGGGCAGCTCCGCAAAGATCGACGCCGCATCCGTGTCTGTTGACAATGTGACCGTCTCCCTTGACGCCGCCGACCTGACGGTTGCCCCTCGCAAGAAGCTGTCCCTCGATCTCGGCAGAGGCGCCAGCGTCACCTATTCCGGCGACCCTACCATCGACATCGTCAAGATCCAGAGCGCTTCAGTGACCCGCAAGTAGTTGTGGGAAAGCAAGGTACACTTGTGGAACACAGGTGATGTTCATTCTTGATTCTCATTGCGACACCCCGACGATGATGATGCGGGGACGCGACATCGGGAAAGATAATGAAAGAGGACACGTCGACATCCCCAAACTTATGGGCGGGGGAGTCGACGCTTCCTTTTTCGCCGTCTACACTCCTGTCGGGATGCAGCCGGAGGCGGCCACGAGCCGCGCTCTGGAGATGATCGGCAGGATCTACGATGCGGTCGAGGATAATTCAGGCCTCGTGGCCATCGCCACAAGCGCCGGCCAGGCCCTGAAAAACAAGGCGGAAGGCCGCACCAGCATATTCATAGGTATGGAGAACGGCGACCCTATCCAGCGGTCGCTGCCTCTTCTGCGGGAGTTCCACCGCCTCGGGGTGCGCTACATCACGCTCACGCATAACGCTGACAATGAGATAGCTGACTCGGCGGCGCAGGGGAAGCGCTGGGGCGGGTTGAGTCCTTTCGGCAGGGAAGTGGTGGCTGAGATGAACCGTCTCGGGATGCTCGTCGACACAGCCCACGCATCCGACAGAACCTTCTTCGACGCGCTCGAATGCTCAGCCTCGCCTGTCGTGTCCACCCATTCCTGCTGCCGGGCGCTGGCCTCGCACAGAAGGAATATGTCCGACGAGATGCTGCGGGCGCTGGCTGACAAGGGGGGAGTCGTGCAGATCAATTTCTATCCCGTCTTCCTTTCGGATGAATTCGCCCGTGTTCTGACGGAATCAGGCCTGGAATCCAAGAGCTGGACTGAGCAGGATTGGATCAACGATCCGGGAGATCCGGTAAAAGCCGCCGCTTGGCACGCTGTTCAGGACGAACTCGCCGCCCTTCCGAGACCTTCCTACAAGAGGGTTGTCGACCACATCGACCACGCTGTCAAGGTGGCCGGCATCGACAGTGTCGGAATCGGAAGTGATTTCGACGGCATCGAAGTCACACCTGCCGGACTTGAGAATGTCTCGAAAATCGGAGTTATTTTCGATGAGATGTCAAGGCGCGGCTACACCGATGACCAGATTGAAAAAGTGGCCGGAAGGAATTTCCTCAGAGTGCTTGAAGAAGCCGAAAAACGGGCTTCAAAATAGGCGGATTCAAGCCGATTTTGAAAGAAAATAGCCTATAACAAAATTGTTAATCATTAGAACAACTTTGTTATAGGCATTAATTATAAGCTACTTGCGACTATCAAGGATGTAAAGCCTCAATTCGTTGAGAGCTGCGGCCGCAAAACGCTCGATGTTGCGTTTCCGGTCATTTTTGTAGATTTTTCTGACCGTTTTCGTACCCTTCGGACCGGCTATTCCGATCCATACAGTACCCACAGGATTGAATTCGTCGCCTCCCGGGCCGGCCAGTCCGGTGGTCGAGACTGAGTAGGTGCTGCCCGTCAGCCTGCGGACACCTTTCGCCATAGCGGCGGCGACCTCTGAACTTACGACTCCGCATTCCTTGATGACCTGACCGCTGACACCGAGGACTTTCTCCTTTACCGGCACGGCGTAAGAAGTGACAGAGCCGAGATAGTACTCCGAGGAGCCTGGAACTGAGGTTATCAGTGAGGAGATCTTGCCTCCTGTGCAGGATTCAGCGGCGCTGAGAGTCTCTCCTGTGCCTCTGAGAAGCCTTCCTATGCAGTTCTCAAGTGTGTCGTCCTCGCGCGAGTAGATCTTGTCGCCGAGAATCGGCTCAAGAAGGTCGAACTGTCTGTCTATGCGTTTCTCTTCGTCTTCCTTGCAGCCTCCGTAGATCGAAAGCCTTAAACGCACGCCTGTCAGCGGGTTAGGAAGATAGGCGAGGTGCATGTCCTCCGGCAGGGCATCCTCCCACGGAGCGATCTCCTTCGACAGCGCCGATTCCGCCAGACCGAAGACCATCAGGCATTTATGGAATATGTCTGTGAATTTCCCGTGTTCCTTGATGTCCTTGATGACATCTGGCAGGGCGCTGACGGCCTCGAAAGGCACTCCAGGAAGTGAATAAAGCGTGGCCGCATGGCCGAACCTCTCCTCCGGAAACCTGAAAACCATCACCGGAGCAGTTCCGAGGCGGTTGACAATCACCTCACAGGTGTCCGGAACAAGCGCCTGGGCCTTGTTGATGTCAAGCACATCCAACCCGCGGGCGTGGAGAATCTCGTGGACCATCGCCAGCTGACCTTCGTGCAGGACATACTCCCGGCTTCCCGAAAGTTCGGCCAGAGCGGCCTTCGTGATGTCGTCCTTCGTCGGACCGAGGCCTCCTGTGGTGATGACTATGTCATTGTTGGTCAATTCATTGGCGAGATTGTTAAGAATCTCGTTCCGGTCATCGCCGAACGAGACCATCCTTGTCACCTTCACGCCTATCTCCTCCAGAGCGAGGGAGATGTGCGAAGAGTTGGTGTCTATGATCTGGCCGATGAGGATCTCATCGCCGATCGTGCAGATTGAAGCGTTTGCCATTTCCGTTTATTTTCCGCCCTTGGCTCTCTGGTCAAGGAACTTGTTGATTCTTTTGACGATGGACGGGCCTTCATAGATGAATCCCGTGTAGATCTCGATCAGGCTGGCGCCTGCGTCCAGCATCTGGGCGGCCTGCTCAGGAGTCATTATTCCGCCCACTCCAATGACCGGAAGCCGGCCTTTTGTATATTCATTGATATGCTTGACCATCGCGAGGCTTTTCTCGAAGAGGGGAGCGCCGGAGAGGCCTCCGTTGCCGATGCTCTCGACTTTGGCTGCGCTGGTTTTCAGCCCCTCGCGCGAGCGGGTGGTGTTGCCGGCCACGATTCCGTCTATACCTGACTGCTGGCAGTAGCGCAGGATCTGATCGAGCTCCTCGAACGGGACATCGGGGGAGACCTTGACCAGCAGCGGCTTGTACTCGTCGTAACTGATCCTCGCCTCCAGCAGCGGGTCGATGATGTCTGCCAGATAGGACGCATCCTGGAGGCTCTGGAGGCCTTTCACGTTAGGACACGAGACATTTATCGTGAACATGTCCACGAAGTCGTAGAGGTAGGAAAAAGCCTTTCTGTAGTCCGCTATGATGTCCTCGTCGGAGGTGCTTGTGGTGTTCTTGGCGATGCTCGCCACCAGCACCGGGCGCGGCGGGTCTTTCTGAATATGTCTGATCGCGTTCTGGATGCCTTTGTTGTTGATTCCCATCCGGTTGATGATCGCCTTGTCCTGCGGCAGGCGGAACAGCCTCGGCTTCGGGTTGCCGTCCTGCGGCTCAGGTGTCAGCGAGCCGACCTCCACGAACGAGAAGCCGAAGCACGACAGCTCGTTGTAGAACTCACCGTTCTTGTCAAGACCTGCGGCCAGCCCCACCGGAGCGGGGAAATCGATGCCGAAGACGTTCCTCGAAAGGTTGTCAGACCTGTGGCTGAAGCACAGGCTGAGAAACTTTCCCATGAAAGGAATGCGTTTGATGGCCTTCAGGCATGAGAATGTGAGGTTGTGGGCGGTTTCCGGAGGAAATCTGAAGAGGATCGGCCTTATGAGACGAGAGTACAGCATAGATCTGAAATTTTCAACCGCAAAGTTACCTAATTTCAACGAATCCTCAACTCCGCTTCTGATGTTTTATGAATATGCCGTCCTATGAATATGCTATGAATATACGGAAGCCGCGCCTTCGGTGGCGTGACGTATTCTGAGCCGGCGGGGTCACAGGATTTCCTTGAACGTGCCGTTGTCGTAAAAGACCAGAATTTTGCTTATACGGGGAGCGTTTTCCGGCTTTTCGGCCGGTTCCTGCGTTTCAGCCGCTGTCCACTCATCATCATTCTGCTCGTCAGGAAAGAGGGTATCGGCTTCGTTTTCAGCAGGTTCGGCGGCGTTCTGGGCCTTCTGTGAGGCCGTGAGAATCGCCTTTTCGGACGCAGCTGTGTCTCCGCCCGAGATTTTGTACATTTTCCCGTTGCCTGTGATCAGCCAGTCGATGTTCAGGTTAGGGTAGCACCTCGCCATACCGACGATGAACTCGTAGCCCGGCTTGTTCCTGCCCGCGAGGATGTGCGACACGCTGGCCTTGGCGACACCTATCTTTTCGGCGAACTGTGACTGGGTGATGTTTTCTGCCCTTAGGAAATTCTGCAAACGCTTCTCCATTACAAATGTGATTTGTTTACAAAAGTAATGTAAAAGATTGTAAAATGCAAATCGCATAGAGATGTTACAAAACTAAACAGGAGGGGAGTGACGGCATTCAGGCATTGAAGCCAAAGATTATATAATTGATAAAAAGCATTGGATATTAGATAATTATGCGTATATAAACAAGCTTTTACCCCAGCGTTTCCATCCAATGTTGATTAGGTTTAGCCCCAAATCATTCAGAAAAGGATAATATAAATGTTAATAAATTTCTGATATTAAATATATTAGCCTATCACTAAATTTTGAATAATCTACCCTTATTTTATAAATTTGAACAGGTGCGTGAAAATGCAGAAATTAAACCTTTGTAAACGGATAAATTACATTTGTAACCGCAATATTGCCATTAAAATGTTTAGTCAGGATGCATCTTGCCGCCGTACGGTAACTTTGTAGAGTGATATCTCACGGGCGATGGGATGATGTATTTTGTTATTACTTGCGAAAGATGAGTTAGCCGTGAGAATTTGATTTTTCTGCGAGATAAAGTAACTTTGCGACAATATTAAATTCTGAACGAGATGATACCTTCTCTGCATATAGAGGACTATAACTACGATCTGCCAGACGAGCGGATAGCCAAATACCCTCTCGAGCGCCGCGATTCTTCAAAACTTCTGCGCTACGAGGACGGAAATGTCAGTGAATATGTCTTCAGGGATATTCCTTCATTGCTTCCCGCAGGGTCGCTGATGATATTCAATGACACGAAGGTCGTTCCTGCGAGGCTTCATTTCCAGAGAGAGACTGGCGCGCACATCGAGATTTTCTGTCTTGAGCCTATTGATCCGCCGGAGTATAACACCGCTTTCGCGGCCACGAGCCGCTGCCGCTGGAAATGCGTGATAGGCAACGCCAAACGCTGGAAGAACGACACTCTTAGCCTCTATAACCCCCATTCCGACGCTGTTGTGACCGCGATGGGGCTGAAAGCCGACCTTGTCGAGAGGAACGGGGAGACCGGTGTCGTGGAGTTCTCCTGGCAGGATGGCAATCCGTTCTCGAAGGTGCTTGAGATCTGCGGCACAGTGCCGATCCCTCCGTACCTGAACCGGGAGACGGAAGCCATTGACACTGAGCGTTACCAGACACTCTATGCGAGGGTGAGAGGCTCGGTCGCGGCCCCTACCGCCGGTCTGCATTTCACCGACGAGGTCCTCGAAGCGATCTCCGCCAAGGGTATCGACCGGGAAAACGTCTGCCTCCACGTAGGAGCGGGCACCTTCCTGCCCGTGAAAAGTTCCGATGTGGCCGAACATCCTATGCACAGAGAGCCTTTCGTGGTCTCTCTGGACCTTCTTAAGCGGATCAGGGACAACAAGTCCAAGCTCATCGCCGTAGGCACCACATCCGTCAGGACGCTGGAATCCCTGTACTATGTCGGCGTGAGCTGCATCGAGAACGGCGAGCCGCAGGATGTCGGGCAATGGGCTCCCTATGAGCGTGAGTACACATATTCATTGAATGAGTCGCTTGACGCCATCATCGCCTATCTGCAGAGTCACGGACTCGAGGAACTCAAGGTAGGCACCAGAATCATCATAGTGCCGGGCTTCCGTTTCCGCCTCGTCGACATCCTCGTGACGAACTTCCATCAGCCGGAAAGCACTCTGATTCTGCTGGTTTCGGCCTTTGTGGGCGGCGACTGGAGGCGTATCTACGACTATGCGCTGGCCAACGGTTTCCGCTTCCTGAGTTACGGCGACAGCTCGCTGCTTTTCCGCAGGGGCTGACGCTGGTCCGGTCCGTCTTGCGGCCGTAAGCGAAGCCGCCCTGCATCATCTTGCTAAAGTGAAGTTTATTCATTAAATTTGCGGATGACATTGACATATGAAGTCATAGAAACGCAGTCATAAAATAAAATAATTATGGCAGAAACCTCCGAATTTGACAGCATCTGTCCTTACAACGACGCAGAGGCTGTCGAGGCTTTGAACAAAGTCGCCAACCACCCGGCTGTGCTGGCTATTTCTGAATATCTTTTCCCGGACGAGCCGATCACCTTCCTGAGGGATTCCCTCAAGAGTGTCCACAACATCGACGAGTTCCAGGAAATCGTCATGAACAAGGCGGTTTCCTGGGTCCTGGACCACACGATACACAATTTCTCCTACGACGGCATCAGCTACATCAAGGAGATGAAGGGCAAGTTCCTGGCGATGTCCAACCACAGGGACATCATCCTCGACCCGGCGATCACGCAGCAGGTGCTGTTCAAGAACGGCATTCCGATGACGGAGATCTGCGTCGGTGACAACCTCATCAAGCAGAGCAAGACGGTCGAGTACCTTCTCCGCTCGAACAGGATGATCAGCGTGATCCGAGGCATCTCGGCCAGGGAACTCTATCTTTCATCGCAGGTGCTTTCCCGTTACATACGTCAGACCATCACTTCAGGTAAATCCTCCATCTGGCTGGCACAGAGGCAGGGACGAACCAAGGACGGAATCGACACGACCGAGCAGGGACTCCTCAAGATGCTGGACATGAGCGGCCAGAAATCCTTCAAGGAGAACTTTATGGAGCTCAACATAATCCCGCTCAGCATCTCTTATGAATATGAACCTTGCGATGTCCGCAAGGCCCGCGAGATCCTTATCTCGCGCACCCAGAAATATGTCAAGTCACACACCGAGGACATGCACAGCATCGTCATCGGCATCAGGCAGCAGAAAGGCAACGTGCATCTGAACTTCGGTCTGCCTCTGACGGCCGACGAGATCGAGATGGCGTCGAAGTGCGACAAGAACGACCGCTACCAGGCGATCCGCCACGCAGTCGACAAGAGAATCATAGCCGGCTACCAGCTCTGGAAGACGAACTACATCGCCTACGACCTGGTGAACCACAGTTACAAGTACTCCGAACTTTACACTCCGGAGGATGTGGAGTCGTTCACCGAGTACACGGAACACAAACTTGACAAGGTAGAGCGCCGTCTGAACCGCGCGGAACTCCGTGATATCTTCCTCCGCATCTACTCAAACCCTGTGGAATCGAAGGAACGCCTTGTTTCCGGCGAACCTCTTAGACAAGAGTAATTAAAACAAGATTGTTATTAGTGTTAACATTTTTGTTAAGCAGGCTTTGAACCCTTTTTGAACCCTTTTTGACAAACAAAAAACAGAATTCCGTTTCCGGGATTCTGTTTTTTTGTATTCTGAAATCTGATCGCCCGGCCTCTGTTTTTTTAGGCTGGTCCGATGGCGGTTTCGGACGATTGCCCGTCCGCCCTGAGCGCTCTTAGAACAGACGGTCGACGCTTGCGATGACCTCCTCGGCCGAAAGGTCGGTGCTGAGGATCAGGTCAGGCTTCTTGAGCTCGAAGCCCTTGTTGGTGGCGTTGAGCATTCCGGCTCCGGTGATGTTCAGCATCACGGTCTCGTCTTTCTTGACCGTGCCTTCGTCCAGAGCTTTTTTCAGGGCGGCTACCGCCGTGGCGGACGCAGGGAAGATGTCGTAGCCTTCTTTGTTGTAGAACTGGAGCATCCAGTACACAATGTCGTCGTTGGTGACTCTGAAGAAATCGCCGTGTGATTCTTTAAGAGTGTCAAAAAGGCCTCCGGCGAGGCTGTAAGGCGGTTTTCTGTTGGAAAGGACCTTGGCGAGGATGACCTCTGCGCTCTTCCTTGACTCTTCAGGGGAGATCGGCACGAGTTCCCTTGACCCGGCCTTCCAGGAATCGTACATCAGTGTGAACGGGGCGTTCTGCGAGCAGTAGATCCTCATCTTGTTCTCGCCGAAGCGTCCGTCCGCTCCGAGCCTGCAGGCGTTCTCCCAGGCCGCTATCGCACCTGTGCCGCTGCCGACCGCCTGGAAATAGGCGTCCGGGATGCGTCCGATGGCCTCCACGGCGCTGAGCACCGTGGTCCCCATTCCGTCACGTCTGGCCACGTTCTTGGCTCCGCCCTCTGCGAGGTATTTCGGATCCTTGCACAGTTTCTCGCCCAGCGCGATGGCGTCATAGTAGTCAGTGCCGTTAGGGGTCGCTATGACCTTGACGCAAGGTTTCAGCTTCTTCACGAACCAGAGGTCGCTGACGTTGTCGTTAGGGATGCAGATGACGATCGGGATGTCGTTGTCGGAGCAGACCCTGGCGAAGGCTCTGGCCGTGTTGCCGGCAGACTGCACGACAAGGATTCTCTTGTCGTTCTTCGGAAGTCTTGCGCAGACTGAGAACGCCTCGGTCTCCTTGAACGAGCAGGTCTCCATCTTGGCCCCGCGTTTAGGCACGTAGCCTGAAAGAGTGATGTAGAGATTGTCCATCCCGAAAAGGTCGGCGAGTCCCTTGCTCTTGTAGGTGACAGGGGCGTGGGAATGTCTCAGCGTCCTGTTGACAGGAAGCCATTCTGCGTACCGGTAGAGGCCTTTCAGGTCGTCCCGCGGGGTGAACTTCTCGTTTTCGTACACGGCTCTGACCAGCGACGGGGTCTTGGCCTCGGGGTCGGCCAGCATCCAGCCGGAGTCCGGGAAGATCCTTCCCGTGGCTACATCCATAAGCTGGTAAGCGGTTCCTTTGAATTTCATATAGATTATATTCAGTTTTAATTATTTCCTATAGATTCTGCAGCAGCCAGAACACGTATGCGACATCGCAGAGGATGAATATGATTCCGTCCGCCCTGTCGATCTTCCTGCCTTTGCCCGTGTAGGCGCTGCCCAGCAGGATAAGCCCCGAGCCGATCAGCACTCCCATATCCACGATCGTCATTCCGCCGAAGGAAAGCCCCGAAGGGTTGCCCGGCAGGACTTTGTAGCCCAGGGAGCAGACACCGAGGATCAGCAGGATGTTGCCGATGTTCGAGCCGATTATGTTCCCGAGGGCGAGCTGGTCCTTCTTCTTCGCCGCGGCTACGATGCAGGTGACGAGTTCAGGCATCGAAGTGCCTCCGGCCAGGATGGTGACGGCGATGAATTTGTCGCTGATGTGCAGCATCCTGGCGATCTGAGTGGCGCTTCCGACGAAGACTTTTCCTCCGAAGACGAGACCGCCGAGACCCAGAAGAACCATCAGGATGGCCACCCAGAGCTTGCGTTCGTCTTTTTCAGCTTCTTCCTCGTCAGCCTTGCCGTGCTTGAACGACCAGTACATGTAGCATCCGAAGAGTAGAAGGAAGATCACGCCGTCGAGTCTCGAGAGGGTGTCTTCCTTGCCTATTCCGAAAAGGGAGGCGTGCATTCCGATGAACAGGAACAGGATGGTCACGACTATGTTGAGAGGGATGTCGGTTCTGATGTTGTCCCTGGTCATCGCCAGAGGGCGGATCAGCGCGGTGACTCCCAGAATCAGCAGGATGTTGAATATGTTGGATCCGACGATGTTGCCGATGGCGATGTCGGCGTTGCCCTGAAGAGCGCCGGTCAGGCTTACGACAAGTTCAGGCATCGATGTCCCGAGGCCGACGATGGTGAGTCCGATAACGAATTCGCTCAGTCCGGCCTTACGGGCTATGGTGGACGAACCTTCGACCAGCCAGTCGGCCCCCAGAACGACCAGCGCGAGGCCGGCAAGTAGAATCAAGATCTCAGTTAACATCCGGGTTGAGTTTATACAAGGTTACAAAGTTAGCAAAATTTAAGAGCCATTCAAGGCGGCGTCCTATTTTTTCGGATAGTATTTCGGCCAGCAGGCCTGCAGGTAGGACTTAAGTTTGTCTTCCTGAGGGTTGGCGGCCGGCTCGTAGAACACCGTGCCCTCCAGGCCTTCCGGCATGAATTCAAGGTCGGCGAAATGCCCGGGGTAGTCGTGGGCGTACTTGTAGCCGTCGGCATAGCCGAGCTGCTCCATCAGTTTCGTCGGGGCGTTCCTGAGGTAGAGCGGCACTGGACGTACCTTGTCTTTTCCTGCTTCTTCAAGAGCCTTGTTGATAGCAAGATAAGATGCGTTACTTTTAGGGGAACTTGCAAGATAGACGGTAGCTTCGGCAAGCGGTATCCTGGCTTCAGGCATACCTATCTGGTGCACGATCTGGAAGCAGGCGTTGGCCAGCAGAAGCGCGTTCGGATTGGCGAGTCCGACATCCTCGGCGGCGCTGATGCAGATTCTTCTGGCGATGAAAAGCGGGTCTTCTCCGCCGTCCAGCATCCTGGCCAGATAGTAGACCGCGGCGTTCGGGTCGGATCCTCTGATGGACTTGATGAAGGCGGAGATGATGTCGTAGTGCATCTCGCCGTCCTTGTCGTAGACGGCTATGTTCTCCTGGATGCAGCCTGTAACCGTCTCATTGTCAATCACAATCTGCTTTTCCTTTCCGGAGAACGAGTCGACCACGATCTCCAGAACGTTGAGAAGTTTCCGGCCGTCGCCTCCGCTGTAGCGCATCAGAGCCTCCGTCTCCTTGACCTCTATGTGCTTCTCCTTCAGCAGGACATCTTCTTTCAAAGCCCTGTCCATAAGTGTTTTAAGGTCTTCAGGCTCAAGGCTTTTCAGCACGAAAACCTGACAGCGGGAGAGCAGGGGGGTGATGACCTCGAAGGACGGGTTCTCGGTGGTGGCGCCGATCAGGACGATCGTTCCGTTCTCGACAGCTCCGAGCAGGGCGTCCTGCTGAGCCTTGTTGAAGCGGTGGATCTCATCTATGAACAGGATCGGGGACGCACCGTTTGAAAACACGGAAGCGTTCCGGGCTTTGTCGATCACGTCGCGCACATCCTTGACTCCGGCGCTTACGGCGGAAAGGGTGTAGAAGTCACGCGACAGGGATCCGGCGATGATTCTAGCCAGAGTTGTCTTGCCGACACCCGGAGGACCCCAGAGAATGAAAGAGGAAAGATTGCCGTTCTCGATCATCTTCCTGAGCACGCATTCCGGACCCACAAGATGCTTCTGCCCGACATATTCATCAAGATTTTTTGGCCTCATCCGCTCCGGAAGAGGGAGCAG
>CAVJKE010000005.1:0-22220 GCA_963649695.1 bacterium | reverse complement strand
TCAGAACTTCCCTAAAGATTGACGCAAATGAAAATGACATACATAAAGACTTGGTTCAAAGACTTCCGGGGAATATTCTGCCACGAGTTCCATCAGATTTTCTCCGACGGGGGAGTGCTGCTGATCTTCCTTGTCGCCGGACTTGTCTACCCGCTTCTGTACAATGTGGTCTACCTCAACGGCATCGTCTCTGACACGCCTGTGGCCATCGTTGACGACGCGGACTGCGCCGACAGCCACCGCTTCATCAGGGAGATCGACGCCACGAGGGAAGTCGCCGTCGCCGCGAAGTGTGTGAATATGCCCGAGGCGGAGAAACTGATGCAGGAACGCAAGGTCAACGGTATCATCTACTTCCCTTCTGATTTCGGTGAGAAACTGGCCAGGATGGAGACGGCGACCATGTCGGTCTACGCCGACATGAGCAGTTTCCTCTACTACAAGAACGCCCTTATGGCCACCAATTTCGTGATGCTGCACGAAATCGGCCAGATCCAGATGACCCGTTACTCCCTGACCGGAATGACGGCCCAGGAGGCCTCTCAGGTCATCAAGCCTGTAGGCTACGAGGACAACAATCCGTACAACAGGGCGTCCAGTTACAGTTTCTTCCTGATTTCGGCCATCCTGATGATCATCATCCAGCAGACTCTGTTCTACGGAATGTCTCTGCTGGTGGGTACGGCGAGGGAAAGAAACCACAGTTTCGCCACCCTTCCTGACAAACTGGAAGGCCACGGACTGGTGCGCTGCGTCCTCGGCAGGGGAGCCGCCTACTGGCTGCTCTACCTCGCCATCGGAATGTACATCGCGTTCATCGTGCCTGCCATCTTCGGGATTCCGCAGAGAGGCGAGTTCCACGATGTGCTGGCTATGCTGATGTTCTTCATCACAGACTGCGTGTTCTTCAGCATGTTCTGGAGCACCCTGATCACCAGAAGGGAGTCCGTGTTCGTGCTCTTCCTGGCAGTGTCGCCTATAGCCCTGTTCCTGACAGGCTGCTCATGGCCGACAGTGGCCTTCCCTGGTTTCTGGAAAGTGTTCTCCTACATCTTCCCGTCCACCTTCGGAGTGCAGGCCTACATCAACCTCAGCACCGCCGGCGGCGATATGGGAGCCGCAGGTTCACAGATGGGCGTGATGATCGTGCAGACCATCATCTACTTCAGCCTTGCCTGTGTCGCCGTCTTCTGTGAGAACTGGTACATCCGTCACAAGGAGATCATCAATGAAAAGAGTGAGAGGCTGGCTAAGAAAGTCGGCATCGACCGCGAGGAAGACGCAAGAATCATCGCCGGAGAATAACATCCAGCGGAACATAAATAAGAAAACGGCCGGAGGATTTCGTCCCCCGGCCGCTTTCTTTTTTTTGAATATGTCAGCCGACTATCTTTCCCATGCCAGCGCCGATGCGCCGAGAATGGCAGCGTCGGACTCCTTGAGCTGTGAGTAGACGAGTTTAACCTTGTCTTTCCAGAGAGGAAGGACATTGGCGTTCATCGCGTTGAGGATAGGCTCGGTGAGGAACTCCTTGCTGCGGGCCAGTCCGCCGAAGAGGACGATGGCCTCAGGTGAGGAGAACTGCACGAAGTCAGCGAAGGCCTCGCCGAGAAGAGTCCCGGTATATTCAAAGATCCTGATGGCGAGTTTGTCGCCTTCCTTGGCGGCGTCGTAGACATCCTTCGAAGAGATGCTGTCGAGGCTGCGGAGGGTGGACGGTTCATCGCTCATGTCGAGCCATTCGCGGGCGGTTCTCGCCACGCCTGTGGCTGAGCAGTAGGTCTCGAGGCAGCCGTATTTGCCGCAGTTGCAGCGGCGGCCGTTGTGGCGGACGATGGTCGTGTGGCCAAGCTCGCCGGCGAATCCGTCGTGGCCGTAGACAATCTCACCGTTGATGACGATGCCGCTGCCCACGCCGGTCCCGAGGGTGATCATGATGAAATTCTTCATTCCTCTGGCCGCTCCGTAGGTCATCTCGCCCATCGCGGCGGCGTTGGCGTCGTTGGTCAGGGTCACAGGGATGCCTCCGACGGCTTCGGAAAGCATTTTGGCGAAGTGGATCGAGCCGGCGCGTCCCCAGGAAAGGTTGACGGCGTTCTCGATGTCGCCTGTGTAGTAGTTGGCGTTAGGAGCGCCGACTCCGATTCCGCGGATCTGGCCCTCGGCGCCTGCGTCGGCTATGATCTTCTTGAGGGCCACAGCCAGTTCTTCGATGTATGGCTCGACGTCGGTGAAGTTGTCGGAGCGGATGACGGTCTGGGCCAGCACGGTGCCGCGGGCGTCGACCACGCCGCATTTGGTGGTCTGCCCACCCACGTCGATTCCGATTACAAGATTCTGTTCCATAGATGAATATGTGTTATGACAAGCAGATCCCGATGGAAGGGTCTCCACCGGAATCTGTGCGTTTCAAATTAAGCTGTTTTCTTGACCTTTGAGCCGAAGAGGGCGTACCAAAGGATGTAGGCGACAGCGACAGCGACTACGATGTAGCTCATAAGGTAGGTGGTCTTGTCAGCGACAAAACCCTGGATGAGCGGAAGGATACCGCCACCGCAAACCATTACCATAAACAGACCTGAAGCGACAGAGGTGTATTTTCCAAGTCCCTCGACTGCAAGGTTGAAGATCGCTCCCCACATCACGGATGTGCACAGACCGCAGAGGATGAAGAACATCACTCCGATAGGAATCTCTGCGAGAGAGAATGAAAGCTGTGAGGTGATGGCCGGGAACTTGACGGTCGTGGTGTCTCCGAGAACCATTCCAAGGACAAGGAATATGATGGCGACTGTGCTGACGAAGGAAATCATCGCGCGGCTTGAAACTTTACCGCCGACAGAAGCTCCAACAAGGCGGCCGCAAAGCATAAGGAACCAGTACATGCCGACGATTGTTCCAGCCACGGCGGCACTGATGCCGATTTCCGCTGAGGTCATATAGAGGTTGACGAAATTAGGAATGCCGACCTCGACACCGACATAAACGAATATGGCGATGACACCAAGCACGAAATGTCTGAACGAGAGAGCGCCCTTTACACTTTCGCCCATAGTGAGCGGCTTTGTGTTTCCTGCCGCGGCAGCAGCTGCGGCGGCCTCAAGCTCTGGTTCAGGAATCTTGGAGGCTGCGATGATGATGAACGCAAGAGCGAATATGCCCATGGCGATGAAAAGCGCAGGGTTCGCGTCGGCGATCTGTGTGTCCTTCGTGACATCACCGATAAGGTAGCCTACAAGAACAGGAACGATCGTGGCGCTGAGAGAGTTGCAGGAACCACCCCACTGAATGAGCTGGTTGCCTCTGTTTCCGCCACCACCAAGTGTGTTCAGCATAGGGTTTACAACCGTGTTCAGCATACACATTGAGAAACCGGAGATGAAGGCACCGAGAAGATAGACGGCGAAGCTGCCGGTGATGCCTGAAAGGAAGGTGATGCCCACTCCGATGAAGCCGACTGTCACGGCAGCGAGGGCTGTGAATTTGTAGCCCTTCTTGGAAAGGATCATTCCGGCAGGAAGACCCATGAACGCATAGGCGATGAAGTTGGCCGCGTTGCCAAGCTGAGACATGAAGTTGGATGCTTCGAACTGCTGCTTGACAATGACCCCGAACGGATTCTGGAATCCGGTGACAAATGAGATCATCGCAAACAGGAAGAACATGATCACGATAGCGAAAATGTTACCTTGTTGTTTTTTTTCCATTTGCAAGATGTTTTTTATGTTATCAAAAATTATCTTCGTGGTAATCTTGACAAATTTACAAAATAATTTCAATTTTGACCGTTAGACTTTGAAAAAACCGTTTCCCCTGCCGCCCTTTCAAGGATTATTGCTAACTTTGAGGGTTCGTAGAAAACACAAAAAACACTAAATATGAAAACGATAGTAGACGCTAACGCACATCTCCACACACCGTACTCATTCAGCGCTTTCACCGGCGTGGCACAGGCCTTGGACCAGGCCGCTCGGGAAGGGGTCAAGGTTGTGGGAATCAACGATTTCTATAGTCTGGACGGCTACAAGGAATGGAACGATGGCTGTGCGGCAAGGCATCTCTATCCGCTTTTCAACATCGAGTTCATCTCGCTGAACGCCGAGGACCAGGCGGCCGGACTGAGGGTCAACGATCCGAACAATCCGGGACGTACCTACCTCAGCGGCAAGGGGTTGGCCTATCCGGTCATCCTTTCGGGCAAGGAAGCCCGCCAGCTGGCCGAGGTGAGGGCCGAGTCCAACGCCCAGGTCGAAAGGATGTGCGCCAAACTGAACGCCCATCTGGATGCGGTCAAGGCAGGTTTCAGCATCGATTTCGGCAAGGTCGTCAGCGAGTTGACCAAGGGTTCGGTGCGTGAGCGCCACCTTGCGAAAGCCCTGAGACTGGCCGTGGAGGCCAGGTGGACAAAAGCTGAGGAGAGACTCGCCGCCTATGAGAACATATTCAGCGGCAGACCTTTGAAGGCTGACCCGGAGAATGTGGCGGCGGTGGAGAACGAGATCAGGAGCAAACTGCTCAAGTCCGGCGGCGCGGCTTTCGTGCCGGAGGATCCGAAGGCCTTCCTGCCGATGCAGACCGTCTGCGACATCATCACCGCGGCCGGCGGCATCCCGACCTACCCGTTCCTCGCCGATGACGCGAAGGGCTGCTTCACCGACTTCGAAGGCGACCTCCAGAAAGCCGCCGACACCCTCAAGAAGCGCGGAATCCGTTCCGTGGAGTTCATCACGACCCGCAACACGACCGCCGTGCTTGAGGAATATTCAGACTACCTCCAGGACGAGGGCTTCATCGTGACCTTCGGTTCGGAACACAACACTCCGGCGATGGAGCCGGTCAAGCTGCGTACCCGTGACCACGCCGAGGGCCTCAGCGGGAAGCTCCGCGCGACCAACTACCGGGGAGTCTGCGCCGTGGCCGCTCACCAGGCGGGACTCGACTCAGTCGAGGCAGGCGACGAACTGATTCAGAAAGCCATTGAGTTTTAGGAATATAACACATAACTGATACACAAATGAAAGAAATTGAAGAGCTTATCGAAGTCTCCCGCAAGTTCGGGGGCGACTCGAGATTCGTGATTGCCGGAGGTGGGAACACTTCCTATAAGAATGAGGACAGACTTTGGGTGAAGGCCAGCGGACACGCTCTCGCCACCATCACCGAGGACGGTTTCGCCGTGCTTGACAGGACGCTTCTCAACCAGATGGGCGAGAAGGCCTACAGCGAGGACACGGCGCTCCGCGAGGAGCAGGTCAAGAACGACCTCGCCGCCGCCTGCGTCACGAAGGACAGAAGACCGTCCGTGGAGACCTCCCTGCACAACTGCATGGGATTCGCCTTCATCGTGCACCTGCATCCGACCCTTGTCAACGGACTGATGTGCTCGGCGAATGCCGAAGCAGCCTGCAAGGATCTCTTCCCGGAGGCTCTCTACATTGAATATACCGACCCGGGTTACACGCTTTTCAAGAAGGTCTATGACCGCATCAAGGCCTACAAGGCGGCTTCCGGCAAGGAACCGCAGGTGATCTTCCTCCAGAACCACGGCATCTTCGTTGGCGGGAACACCACGGCCGAGATCGAGGGAATATATTCAGAGATAATAGGCAAGCTCGAGGCCAGGGTGGCCGCGCTTCCTGAGGGTGAGACCGAGGTGAGCGGGACCGTCACGGATGTCGTGCCGGCCGTCAGGCAGATGCTCTCCCGCTCCGGCAGAGGGCTGAAGACCCTGAAAGTCACCAAGAACGCCCTTGTGGACCATTTCCTTGAGAACGCCTCGCCGGTGGCCAGACCGTTCACCCCGGACATCATCGTCTACTGCAAGAGCGAGTACATATTCATAGATGCCGAGAGCGACGAGGAGGTCCTCAAAGAGGCCGAGGCCCGCATCGAGGCTTTCGTGGCCGCGAAGGGTTACACTCCTAAGGTGCTGCTCATCAAGGGAATCGGTCTTGTGGCCGTGGGCGACGGCGCGAAGAACGCTCAGATCATCACGGACGTGTTCACCGATGCGATGAAGGTAGCTTTCTACGCCCAGAGTTTCGGCGGCGAGCATCCTATGGAGCAGGCCTGGATCGACTTCATCGACAACTGGGAGGTCGAGAACTACCGCCGCAAGGTGGCAGCCACCGCGTCAAAGGGCCGTGTCGAAGGCAAGACGATCATCGTGACGGGAGCCGCTCAGGGCTTCGGTGAGGGCATCGCCCGCGAGCTGATGGCGCAGGGGGCCAACATCGTGGTCGCCGACCTCAACGAGGTGACAGGTGAGAAGACCGCCGCAAGCTTCAATGAGAAGGCCGGGGCTAACAAGGCCATATTCGTGAAAACCAATGTGGCCGACATGGCAAGTCTCCAGAACCTGATGAAGGTGACGGTGATGAACTTCGGCGCGCTTGACGCCTTCGTCAGCAACGCCGGTGTGGTCCGCGCCGGAGGTCTTGACGTGATGACCCCTGAGAACTTCGAGTTCGTCACCAAGATCAACTACGAGGCCTATTTCTTCTGCGCCAAGGTCGCTTCGCACATAATGAAGATCGAGACGGCGAACGACCCTGAGTACTTCGCCGACATCATCCAGGTCAACAGCAAGAGCGGTCTGCGCGGCAGCAAGGCCAACTTCGCCTACGCCGGCGGCAAGTTCGGCGGCATCGGACTGACCCAGTCCTTCGCCCTTGAACTCGCCCCGTACAGGGTCAAGGTCAACAGCATCTGCCCGGGCAACTACTATGACGGCCCGCTGTGGAGCAATCCTGAGAACGGACTCTTCATCCAGTACCTCAACGCCGGCAAGGTGCCGGGCGCGAAGACGGTGCAGGATGTGAAGGACTACTACCTCGCCCAGGTGCCGATGCGCAAGGGGTGCAACCCTGTGGATGTCTGCAAGGCCATCCTGTACGCCATCGACCAGACAGGCGAGACCGGACAGGCTATCCCTGTGACCGGCGGCCAGGTCATGCTGGCATAATCCGGAAATTCAACTTAATGTTAATTCATTGATATCATGAAACAACTTGACGTAAACCTGATGCATCCGGCCGAGCAGATCGCTATCATCATCGGCAGGATCTATCGCAGCGAGATGACCACCACCTCCGGAGGCAATCTGTCCATCATGGACGAGAACGGAGACATGTGGATCACCCCGGCGGGAATCGACAAAGGTTCCCTGACACCTGCGGACATTATGTGCGTGAAGGCCGACGGCACCATCGTGGGCCCTCACAGACCTTCATCCGAGTATCCTTTCCACAAGGCCATCTACAAGATGAACCCGCACGTCCACTCCGTGATCCACGCGCATCCTCCCGGACTGGTTACCTTCAGCATGGTCCATCAGGTGCCTGACACGAGCATCATCCCTCAGGCGCGCGCTATCTGCGGCCCTGTAGGTTTCGCTGAATATGCCCTCCCTGGCAGCGAGCTGCTGGGCAAGAAGATCGTGGCCGAGTTCAAGAAGAATCCTGACTACAAGGCCGTGATCATGGAGAACCACGGTGTGGTTGTGGCCGGCGACGACATCGCCGACGCCTACCAGAGGTTCGAGACCCTCGAGCTCTGCGCCCGCACCATCCTCAACGCCAAGACTCTGGGCGAGCCTAAGTACTTGAGCGAGGAGCAGATTCTCAAGCACGAGAAGGCTGTCAACACTCCGTTCCAGCACTTTATGAACGTGGAGCATCCGTCCGACGAAAGGGCCATTCGCGCGGAGATCTGCAAGATCGTCCGCAGAGCCTGCTCCCAGGGCCTTATGTGCAGCTCCTACGGTACGGCTTCCGTCCGCTGGAGAGGCAACGACTTCCTCATCACTCCTTCCAGCAAGCAGCGCTGGGATCTCGATCCTGAGGACATCGTCCAGGTCAAGGACGGAATGGTCGAGGCCGGCAAGAACGCCAGCCGTTCGGTGGCTCTCCACTATGAGATCTACCGCCGCAACCCTAAGGTCAACTCCATCATCCTCACCCAGTCTCCGTCCCTTATGGGATTCTGCACGACCGGTGTGAAGTTCGATGTTCGCACGATTCCTGAGAGCTGGATCTTCCTCCAGGACATCCCGACCTTCCCGTTCGGCAGCCAGTACGACGAGCATCTGACCGAACTCGCCGATGAGTTCACCCACAGACCGTTCGTGATGCTTGAGAACGACTCTGTGGTAGTGACCGGCGACAAGCTGATCAACACTTTCGACCGTCTTGAGGTGGCTGACTTCAGCGCCCGCTCCCTCATCCTGGCCGCTCCGCTGGGCAAGCTCAACCCTATCACCGACGAGGAGATCGAGGAACTCCGCGTCGCTTTCCACGTAGGAGAGTAAGTCCTGTCAGACAATGGACCGCTCCGGAATGATACCGGAACGGTTTCCGGATAGATGCCGCTGGTTTCTTTAAAGGGAACCGGCGGCTTTTTTTGCCTTTTTGCTTAACTTTGTGTCCGATGAAAAAGGAATATGTAGAAATCCGCGGCGCGTCGGCGCACAACCTCAAAGGAGTCAACGTGGACATCCCCCGCGGGGAGTTCGTCGTGGTGACGGGCCTAAGCGGCAGCGGGAAGTCCTCGCTGGCTTTCGACACTGTCTACGCCGAAGGCCAGAGACGGTACATGGACACCCTGTCGGCCTATGCGAAGCACTTTATGGGAGTGCTGGAAAAGCCTGAGGTGGAGAGCATCACGGGACTCAGCCCGATCGTCGCCATAGAGCAGAAGACCACGGGCAACAACCCTCGTTCCACCGTCGGCACCATCACGGAGATCTTCGATTTCCTGCGGCTTCTCTACGCCCGTGCCTCGCGGGCATATTCACCTGCCACTGGGAAAGAGATGGTCCGCTACACCGACGAGCGCATCGTGGACCTCATAATGAATGAATATTCAGGGAGGAAGTGCATCCTTCTGGCTCCGCTGGTCAGGGGCAGGAAGGGCCACTACAGGGAACTGTTCGATGGGCTGCGCAAGCGCGGCTACGCCGAGGTCCGGGTGGACGGGACGATCTTCCCGCTGAACGAGGTCGAGGCTCTGGACCGCTACAAGGCGCATTTCATCGAACTTGTCGTGGACAAGCTGAAACCTTCCGATGGCGACGCCAAAAGAGTCCGGGACTCCGTGATGACGGCTCTGGGGGTCGGTAAGGGTTCGGTCGCCCTGCTGGAGATGGAATCCGGCAGGCTGCGTCACTTCTCCAAGCATCTGGTCGACCCGGACACTGGGCTTTCGCTCCAGGAACCGGCACCGCATTCGTTCTCGTTCAACTCTCCGGAAGGCTACTGCCCTCACTGCAAAGGGCTTGGGATGATTGTGGATGTCAACATCGACACGATCATCCCTGACAGGAACGTGTCGATAGCCGACGGCGGCATCGTCCCGCTCGGCCGAATCCGCGAGACCAAGAAATTCGATGTCATCCGCTCCATCGCCCGCAAGTACAACTTCTCTCTGTACGACCCGATAGCGTCGATTCCTGACGAGGCCGTCTCCCACATCATCTTCGGCAGCGACGAGCTTTTCAGGGTAGGGGAAGGGAATATGTCCGAGATGGTCACCTTCGACGGTATCGTGGACGACATCGACGAGAAGGTCCAGTGTCCCGTCTGCCACGGGACCCGCCTGAACGAGAACGCTCTCTGTTTCAAGATTGACGGAAAGACCATAGCCGATGTGGCGGCGATGGAGATGTCCGAACTTCAGGAATGGCTTCATTCGCTGCCGTCCAGACTGAACATGAGGGAGAACAACATCGCCAGGGACATCCTGAAGGAACTTGACGAGAGGGTGGGCTTCATGCTGGACGTGGGGCTTGACTACCTGTCTCTCGACAGGCCTACCGCCTCGCTTTCCGGCGGTGAGAGCCAGCGCATCAGGCTGGCGACTCAGATCGGCTCGAAACTCGTCAATGTCCTCTACATTCTTGACGAGCCGTCCATCGGTCTGCACCAGAGGGACAACCGGAAACTGATCGCCTCCCTGAAGGAACTCAGGGACGAGGGCAACTCGGTGATGGTGG
This sequence comes from bacterium, assembly GCA_963649695.1. GTDB lineage: Bacteria > Bacteroidota > Bacteroidia > Bacteroidales > UBA932 > Cryptobacteroides. The sequence goes on along the minus strand of CAVJKE010000005.1, from coordinate 12,229 downwards.
TGGAACACGACCTTGAGACGATGATGAACGCCGACTGGCTGGTCGATGTCGGACCAGGGGCGGGGGAGAAGGGCGGCAAGATCTGCCTGAGCGCCCCGCTGGAGGCTCTGAAAGCATATTCATCGGAAGAGGGGAAGGCCCCGGCCTCGCTGGACAGCGAGACGGCTACGCACTGCGTCTTCGGCAAGTCGCTGACGCTGGACTATCTGCAAGGCAAGGTGGAAATCCCCGTCCCGCCGGTGCGGCGCAGAGGCAACGGCCTGTTCCTGAGCCTGAAAGGGGCTTCGGGCAACAACCTGAAGAATGTCTGCGTGGACTTCCCGCTGGGCTGCTTCATCGGCATAAGCGGGGTCAGCGGCAGCGGCAAGTCGACCCTCATCAACGAGACGCTGATGCCGATTCTGAAGAACAAGTTCTACCACGCCAAGCTGAAGCCGCTGGCATATTCATCGATAGAAGGTGTCGAGAACATCGACAAGCTGATAGAGATCGACCAGAGTCCGATAGGCCGCTCCCCGAGGTCGAATCCGGCGACGTTCACCGGCGTGTTCAACGACATCAGGAATCTTTTCGCCGACACTCCGGACGCCAAGGTCAGGGGCTTCAAGTCGGGAAGGTTCTCGTTCAATGTGGCGGGAGGACGCTGTGAGGCCTGCAAGGGAGCGGGAATCAAGGTCATCGAGATGAACTTCCTGCCGTCCGTCAACGTGGTCTGCGACGAGTGCAGGGGCCGGCGCTACAAGGAGGACACACTGGCCGTCCACTATAAGGGCAAGAGCATCAACGATGTGCTTGAGATGCCTATCAGCGAGGCCTACGAGTTCTTCAAACCGATTCCGGCCATCGCCCAGAAACTCAAGGCTCTGGTCGATGTGGGGCTTGGCTATGTGCATCTGGGCCAGTCGGCAGTGACGCTTTCGGGCGGAGAGAGCCAGAGGATGAAGCTGGCGGCCGAACTGTTCCGCAAGGCCACCGGCAACACCCTGTACATCCTTGACGAGCCGACCACCGGCCTGCATTTCGAGGACATAAAGGTGCTTCTCGGCGTGCTTCAACAGCTTGTGGACCAGGGCAACACGGTCATCATCATCGAACACAACCTCGATGTCCTCAAGAGTGTGGACTACATCTTCGACCTTGGACCGGACGGCGGACGCAGGGGCGGACGCATCGTGGCGCAGGGCACTCCGGAGAGGCTGACCCTCGACCCTGACTCGGTCACGGGACCTTACCTCAAGGACGTGCTGTGACCCTGTCCTATGAATATGCCGGGTCAGGAATATCCTGGATATCAACGTAAAAATCAGCCTTCGGCCGGATTCCGGACGAAGGCTGACTTATATTAGGTGCGGCAGTCTTTACAGACTGGCTATGTTCTTCTCGTTGAGGAGGTTCTTGCCCTCGGCGGTGTAGGCGTAGTCGATGCGGTCGGCGTAGAACTTCTCGACCTTGCCGCGGACGATCTTCATCGTGCTGTTCACCATTCCGTTCTGCTCGGTGAACGGCTCAGGAAGCACGGCGACAGCGGCAGGAAGCCATCTTTCCGGGAACATTCCCTCGTGGATTCCGCCCTTCTTGTAGGAGTCAATCTCTTCCTGGATCTTGCGCAGCATGGCCTCCTTGCCCTCCCGGGTGGCAGGGTCGAGACCCTTGCCGGAGACATATTCCTTCAAGGCATCCTTGGCAGGCACGATCAGCACCATCGTGTAAGGGTTCTGGTTGTTGTGGAGGACGACCTGCTCGATGTACTTCGAGCCGTCGGTAAGCGAGTCCTCGAAGCCTTCCGGGCTGTATTTCTCTCCGTCGGAGGAGATCAGCAGGGACTTGAAGCGGCCCACGACATAGAGGAACTCCTTGTCGTACATGTAGCCCATGTCGCCGGTGTGCAGCCAGCCGTCGCGGATCGTGTCGGCTGTGCCCTGAGGGTTCTTCCAGTAGCCGGCCATCACGTTCTCGCCCTTGACGACGATCTCGCCTTTGGTGCGCAGAGGCACTTCATTGCCGTTCTCGTCGCAGATTTTGATCTCCATAGGCTTCACGACACGGCCTGAAGAGCCGAACATCGCATGGCCGGAGGCGTTGCAGGAGATGATAGGGGTGGCTTCGGAGATGCCGTAGCCCTGGAACATAGGGATGCCGATGGCGCAGAAGTACCTCTGGAGTTCGATGTCCAGAAGGGCTCCGCCGCCGACGAAGAACTCCATCCTGCCGCCGAAGGCCTCGCGGACCTTCTTGAACAGGATCTTGTCGAACAGGGCCATCAGCGGCTTCTTCCAGAGCTGGAGGAAACCTCCCCGGTTGTAGTACTCTTTGTTGTAGGAGATAGCGAGGTTGAGGGCGTAGTTGTAGAGCTTCTCGACCTTCGGACCCTGTTTGTGGATGCTGGTCTCGACGCTCTTGCGGAAACTGCGGGCGAGGGCCGGAACGGAAAGCATCACGTGCGGGCGCACCTCCTTGATCGCCGTAGGAACATTCCTCAGGGTGGCGAGCGGGTTGGCTCCCACAGGGACCGTGGCGATGCTGCTGCAGTAGGACATCATCGTGTAGAAACCGGCCACGTGCGCGAAGCAGTGGTCCAGAGGCAGGATGATGAGCATGGTGGAATCCGGCTTGACACCGATCACGGAATGTGCCTGCTCGACGTTGGCCGTGTAGTTGCGGTGGGTGAGAAGCACTCCCTTAGGGTCCGCGGTGGTGCCGGAGGTGTAGCTGATGGTGGCGTAGTCGTCAGGTCCGATGGACTTGTAACGCTCCTCGAACTCCGGCCTGTGGCCGAAGAGGAAGCTGTCGCCGAGGGCCTGCACCCATTCCATCGAGACTTCCTTGACATCAGCGGCGGGTACTTTGTCGAAGACGATGACCTTCTCCACTCCTTCAAGCTGCGGGAGGATCCTGCGGATCTTAGGCAGCTGCTGGGCGGAGACCATCACGAACCGTGATTCTGAATGCTTGATTCTGAATGTCAGGTCGTTGCTTTCTTCAAGTTTGACGGAAAGAGGGACGCTCACGCCGCCTGCGTAGAGAATTCCCAGCTCTGCGAGAATCCACATGTTCCTGCCTTCGGAAAGGAGGGAGACCTTCTCGCCTTTGCGCAGTCCCATAGCCATAAGGCCGGCCGCGATTCTCTGACCTTCCTTGCGGGTCTGCTCGAATGTTGTTTCAGTCCACGTTCCGTCCACCTTCTCGCGGAGGAACACATGGGATGAGAATTCGTGGGTGTATTTCTCCACGAATTCAATCAATGTCGGTCTTGATTCTGACATACTAACTAACGATTTTTTTATTCATCGATGTGGTGGACCTCCGGGAAAAGCCCGAAGAGTTCCGCATCGATCTTGTCCGTCACTATCTGGAAATCTTCAGGACGGTTCTCGAATTTCACGTTGTCCACGTCGATGACGAGCAGGTGGCCGTCGTAGCCGGAGATCCACTCGTCGTAACGCTTGTTCAGACCCGTGAGATAGTCGATCCTTATGCTGCTCTCGTACTCCCTGCCCCTCTTCTGGATCTGAGCCACAAGGTTGGGGATGGAGGATTTGAGGTAGATCAGCAAATCGGGTTTGGACACCAGGGACATCATCAGGTCAAAGAGATCGGAATAGTTCTCGAAATCCCTGGTGCTCATCAAACCCATATCGTGGAGGTTCGGCGCGAAGATGCGTGCGTCCTCGTAGATCGTCCTGTCCTGGATAATCACATCGCTGCATCTGGAAATCTCGACCACATCCTTGAACCTCTTGTTCAGGAAGTAGATCTGGAGATTGAACGACCAGCGTTCCATATCCGCGTAAAAATCAGAGAGATAGGGATTGAAATCCACTGACTCGAACTTTGGTGTCCAGCCGTAATGGGCCGCCAGCATCTTGGTGAGGGTGGTCTTACCGCTGCCGATGTTTCCTGCTATCGCGATGTGCATATCCTGAAATTGTTTGTAGCCACAAAAATAACACTATTTTTCCAAAGGGAAAAGTCCGTAGAGCTCAGCGTCGATCTTGTCGGTGATCCGGGCGAAATCCTCCGGTCGGTTCTCGAAGTCCAGAGTGTCCGCCTCGATGGTCAGGACCTTCCCGTCATATTCAGAGATCCATTTCTCGTAGCGCTCGTTCAGGCCGCTGAGATATTCAAGGCTCATCGTCTGCTCGTAGTCCCGCCCGCGCTTCTGGATCTGGGCCACGAGATGCGGCACCCCGGAGCGGAGGTAGACCAGCAGGTCGGGCTTGCGGACGGTCGCGGCCATCACCCGGTACAGTTCCATATAGGTCTCGTAGTCGCGCTTGGAGAGGTTGCCCATAGCGTAGTTGTTGGCCACGAAGATGTGCACTCCTTCGAAAAGGGTCCTGTCCTGGACGATGACATCCTTGCTTCTGGCTATCTCCAGCACGTCCTTGAATCTCTGGGCGAGAAAGTATGTCTCAAGGTTGTACGACCAGCGCGGAATGTCCTTGTAGTAGTCCTCAAGGTACGGATTGTAAGTCACCGACTCATACTTCGGAGTCCAGCCGTAATGCTCGGCCAGCATCCTTGTCAGCGTGGTCTTCCCGCTGCCGATGTTCCCTGCGATACCTATGTGCATAGTGTCCTGCGAATATCTTTTTATGAATATTTTTATGAATATCTATATCTACCCGTGGATCTCGATCCCTTCACCGTCCCAGTCGAGGTCCTCCTCAGGCTCGTTGAAAGGCTGGAGGAACGGATTGTGTGTCCTCTCGTCGGCGATCGTGGTCCGATGCCCGTGGCCCGGCAGCACATCCACATCCCCCGGCAAGCCCATCAGCTTGTCCATCACGCTGACTATCAAGCGGTCATAATCCCCGCCGAGATGGTCGGTGCGTCCTATCGCGCCTCTGAAAAGGGTGTCGCCGCTCAGCAGCACCTTGTCCACCTCATCGTAGAAGCAGACGCAGCCGGGAGTATGGCCAGGAGTGGCGATGACCTTGAATGAAGCGCCTTCGAGGGTGTCCAGCACATCGCCGTCCTTGATGTCCACGGTCTGTATGCCGGCCGAATCATCGGCCTCAAGGCCGAACTCCTTGACCGCAACAGGATTGTTGTCGAGGACGATCTTGTCTTCAGGGGCCATCAGCACCGGGATTCCATATTCCTCTACCACTTTTTTCACTCCGTGGACGTGGTCGAAATGGCCGTGCGTCAGCCACACGGCGACAGGCTTGAGGCATTCAGACACGACAGTGTCCTTCAGCTGGTCGAACTCCTGCGGCCAGTAGCATCCAGGATCCACGATCACGCAATCTCCCCTCCTGTCCCAGAGCAGGTAGCAATTCTCCCGGAAGGAATTGAATATGAAAGTTTTTATGTTGAGCTGATGTTCCATCTTTTCCTCAGGCCGGAGTTTCTTGGCCACCGGCGTGTAACCGCGAATTTAACCATTCCCCGCCTTAATCTGAAAAAAAAGAAGCCGACCTTCGGGCCGGCCTCTTTTTTCTCTTGTTCCGGACCTGTGTCTTAGTCCAGAGTGTGGATGGCGAGTCCGGAGCGGAGCTTCGGCTCGAACCAGGTCGTCTTCGGGGGCATTATGTTGCCGGTGTCGGCGATGTCGATCAGCTGCTGCATCGAGACAGGATAGAGGGCGAAGGCCACCTTCATCTCCCCGCTGTCGACCCTGCGCTTCAGCTCGCCGAGACCTCTGATGCCGCCCACGAAGTCGATCCTCTTGTCTGTACGCAGGTCCTTGATGCCAAGCACCTTGTCCAGCACGAGGTTCGACAGGATGGTCACATCCAGCACCCCGATAGGATCCTTGTCATCGTACCTGCCCGGAAGAGCCTCCAGAGAGTACCACTGTCCGTCAAGGTACATCGAGAAGTTGTGCAGATGGTCAGGGTGGTAGATTTCCGCTCCTTCAGCCTTGACGGTGAAGTTCTCCTCGACGGCAGCGATGAACTCCTCCTTTGAAAGGCCGTTCAGATCCTTCACTACTCTGTTGTAGTCCAGGATCTTCAGCTGGCTCTCAGGGAAGCAGACGGCCATGAAGAAGTTGTACTCCTCGTCGCCGGTGTGGTTTGGATTCTGAGCCTTCTTCTCCGCTCCGACACGGGCGGCAGCTGCTGTACGGTGGTGGCCGTCAGCCACATAGAAGGCTTCCACATTGTTCTCGAACAGCTCCGTGATCCGTCCGATGGTCTTGTCGTCATCGATGACCCAGAACTTGTGGCCGAAATTGTTCTCGTCGATGAAACTGTACTCCGGCTCGTTCTTGACGGTACGCTCCACGATTCCGTTCAGCTCGCTGTTGTCCTTGTAGGCGAAGAACACCGGCTCGATGTTGGCGTTCTGGATGCGGACGTGCACCATCCTGTCGTCTTCCTTGTCCTTGCGGGTCAGTTCGTGCTTCTTGATCTTGCCGGTGGCGTAGTCGTCCGTGTGGGCGCAGAGAACAAGACCGTACTGGGTCCTGCCCTCCATCGTCTGGGCGTAGACATAGTAGCACTCCTTAGGGTCGCGCCTGAGCCAGCCCTTGGCCTGCCACTCCTTGAAATTCTTCACGGCCTCGTCATAGACCTTGGGGTCGTGGTCTTCAAGCAGAGGACAGAAGTCGATTTCCGGCTTGGTGATGTGCAGAAGGGATTTCTCCCCGGCCATATCCTTGGCTTCCTGTGAGTTGAGGACATCATAAGGCGGGGCGGCCACCTCTGTCACGATATCTTTCGGCGGTCTGACCGCCGCGAACGGTTTTACTCTTACCATAGTGTCGCTGTGTGGTTTCAAAATCTGACGGCTCCCCGGAATTCAAGGCCGGAGGGCCGTCAGGATATTCATAAAATTACTTGTTGACCTGGAAGCGGGTGCAGCCTGTGGCGAAGAAGTCCACGATCTGGCGCGCCGCCGCGAGACCCGCGTTCATGTTGGCCTCCGCGGTCTGGGCCCCCATCTTCTTCGGGGTGGCGAAGATCCGCACCCCGAACTTCTCCTTCAGGGCTGCGTAGTTGTCAGGTGCCACGTCCGTTACGTACTTGAGGTCAGGCCTCTCTTCCAGCGCCTTCTCCAGTCCGGCCTCGTCGATGACCTCCTTGCGGGCGGTGTTGACAAGGCAGGCTCCCTTAGGCATCTTCGTGATGAGGTCGTAGCCTATCGAACCGATGGTCTCAGGGGTCGCAGGAATATGCAGGGAGATGAAGTCGCAGCCTGCGTACATCTTCTCAAGAGATTCGGCTGGTTCGGCTCCGGCTTCGCGGATCTTCTCGGCAGGGATGAACGGGTCGATGGCCATCACGCTCATTCCCAGAGCCTCGGCCTTCTTCCCGACCAGACGGCCGACATTGCCGAAGGCCTGGATGCCCAGTTTCTTGCCCTGGATCTCGGATCCCGTGGCAGGGGTGAACTGGTTGCGGCACATATAGATCATCATCGCGACCGCAAGTTCGGCGACGGCGTTGGAGTTCTGTCCCGGGGTGTTCATCACCACAACCTTGTGGGCCGTGGCGGCCGCGAGGTCTACATTGTCGTAGCCCGCTCCCGCGCGGACCACTATCTTGAGGTTTTTCGCGGCGTCAAGCACCTCGGTCGTGACTTTGTCCGAACGGATGATCAGCGCGTCCACGTCCGCTACGGCGGCGATGAGCTGAGATGCGTCCTCGTACTTCTCAAGAGCGGCGAATTCGTGTCCCGCCGCTGTGACGATCTCCTTGATCCCGGCGACAGCCGCCGCCGAGAAAGGTTTCTGGGTCGCTACTAAAATCTTCATACCGCTTTATTTCTTTAAAGTCTCGAATTCCTTCATGCAGTCCACGAGAGCCTGCACGTCCTCGAGGGCGCAGGCGTTGTAGAGCGAAGCCCTGAAGCCTCCGACGGAGCGGTGTCCCTTGATGCCGACCATTCCGTGGTCCTTGGCGAACGCGAGGAACTCGTCCTGCAGCGTCTCGTAGCCCGGAGCCATCACGAAGCAGACGTTCATGTTGGAGCGGTCCTCCTTCGCGGCGGTGCCGACGAACAGAGGGTTGCGGTCGATCTCTGAATATAGAAGGTCAGCTTTCTGCTGGTCGATCTTCTGGATTGCCGGCACGCCGCCGATGCTCTTGAGCCACTTGAGGGTCTCGTTCATGATGAAGATCGAGAACACCGGAGGTGTGTTGAACATCGAAAGCTTGTCGATGTGCGTGCGGTAGTCAAGCATCGTAGGGATGTACCTGCTGACCCTTCCGAGGGAGTCTTTCCTGATGATGGCGAAGATCACGCCGGCAGGGCCCACGTTCTTCTGGGCTCCACCGTAGATGAGGTCGTACTTGCTCACGTCGACCGGACGGCTCATGATGTCGGAGGACATGTCGGCGATGAGAGGAACAGGGCAGTCGATGTCTTCCTTGATCTCGGTGCCGTAGATGGTGTTGTTGGTCGTGATGTGGAAGTAGTCGATGTCTGTAGGGATCTCGTAGCCCTTAGGAATATAGGAGTAGTTCTTGTCGGCCGAACTTGCGAGAGCGTAGGCCTCGCCGATGCCTTTGGCCTCTTTCAGAGCCTTCTTGGCCCACACGCCCGTCTCAAGATAGGCGGCTTTCTTCTCAAGGTAGTTCATCGCCACATAGAGGAACTGCAGGGAGGCGCCGCCTCCGAGGAACACGACCTCGTGCGTGTCAGGAATATTCAGAAGTTCCCTCCAGAGCGCGCGGCATTCGTCCATTGTGGCGTCCCACTCCTTCGTGCGGTGTGAGATGCTGAGCACTGAGACTCCTGTCCCCTTGAAATCCTTGAGCGCCTCGATGGCGTTGTCGATGGCCACCTGCGGAAGCAGGCACGGTCCGGCGTTGAAAACGTGTACTTTTTTCATATTGTAACGAAACTTAGCATTATTGAACATTACGTGGCTCCGGGCCTTTCCGGTCCGGGGCGGTAAAGATAGACAAATTAAAAGGATTAAACAAACCTTCGGCGGCAAGATGGAAAAAAATTCAGCGACTTGCCCTCCGCGGCCGTCCAAACGGGATTTTTATGAATATTCCCGGTCCTACCTGTAGCCGAGCAGGTAGGAGATGATGGCCATCCTGACGTACATTCCGCCTCCGGCCTGCTGGAAATAGTAGGCGTACTCCGTGTCGTCCACGTCGGTGGCGATCTCGTTGACCCTCGGGAGCGGATGCAGGATCTTCATGTTCGGCTTGACAGAGCCGAGCATCGAGGCGGTGAGCCTGTAGACATCCTTCACCTTGTTATATTCATCCATATCCGGGAAGCGCTCCTGCTGGACTCTGGTCATATAAAGCACGTCGCAGTCGTTCAGTCCGTCCTCGATGCGGTCGGTCTGGGTGTAGGCTACGCCTTCCCGGTCAAGCATCTCGATGTACTTCTTCGGCATATTCAATTCATCCGGGGAGGTGAAGATGAATTTCGGGTCGAACCAGCGCAGGGCCTCGACGAGGGAGTGGACGGCGCGGCCGTATTTGAGGTCTCCCACCATGTCCACGGTCAGCCCTTCGAGCTTTCCCTGGGTCTTCTGGATGGCGTAGAGGTCGAGAAGCGTCTGGGTAGGGTGCTGGTTGGCTCCGTCGCCCGCGTTGATGACTGGCACGCTTGCCACGGAGGCCGCGATGTCGGCCGCCCCGGCCATCGGATGCCTCATCACGATCATGTCCACGTAGTTGGACACTATCTTGATGGTGTCTTCCAAGGTCTCTCCCTTGGTCTGGCTGGTGTTGCGGTTGTCAGGGAAACCTATCACTCTGGCCCCCAGCCTGTTGACCGCAGCCTCGAATGAAAGCCTCGTCCTGGTGGACGGCTCGAAGAACAGGCAGGCGACCACCTTGCCGGCGAGGAAATTCTGCTCTCTGGCGGCTTCGAATTCCTTAGCCACCTCAAGGATGTGAAGAATCTCATCCTTTGAGAAATCCTGGATTGAAATAAGACTCTTAGGCATAATGATTAATGTTTAAAGTTCGTTTATCTTGCAGTTTTCTATCTTGCTTATCCTGTTTCTGAGATCCTCCTCGGCCGAGAGCCTCGCCCAGACCTCCAGGCTGCAGTCCAGCCCTTGCTCGAGGCCTTTCTGCCGCAGGTCCAGATCCTTGACCACCTTCATCACGCTGTTCATCGCCTCGTAGCCGAACCTGATGCTGAAGCGCTTCCCGGCCGTCTTCTCCACGACTCCGGCCTTGTCCAGCGCGTCGGCCGTCGAGGTCTTGTAGGCCCGGATCAGTCCCGGGATGCCGAGCTTGATGCCTCCGAAGTACCTCACGACCACCACCAGCACATCGCTCAGACCCCTGGAGTCGATCTGGCCGAGAATAGGTCTTCCGGCCGACGAGGATGGCTCTCCGTCATCGTTGGCCCTGAAGGTGTCGCCCAGATGGCCGAGCCGGTAGGCGTAGCAGTGATGTCTCGCGTCGTGGTACTTTTTCTTGAGTTCAGTGATGATGCCGCGGATCTCGTCCTCGGTCTCGACCGGGTACGCGAATGAGATGAAACGGCTGCCATTGTCCTTGAACAGCCCCTCTGCCGGCCCTGGGATAGTCCGGTAGGTGTCTAGTATGGTCTTTTCTGATGTTTCCATCCCGGTGCGGAAGTTCTCACGAAAATAGCGATTTTCAGATTATTTTGCAACGGAACGTGTTTTTTTGTAATTTTGGAATGGTTTTTTGAACGAGATATTTATGGTTTTTAAATTCAGGGTGACCCTCGCTGGGATCAAAGGATTCTACAGGGTATATGAGATGAGGGGCGAGACGACCCTTTATGAGTTCCACAAACAGATGCGCGCGGACATGGAATTTCCGCAGGACCAGCTGATCATGTTCAAGGCTTTGAACGCTGACGGCAGTGTGGCCGCCCGTTACGGCCTGTTCGACCTGGGCTACGGCACGGTCGACAACATCTCCGTCGAGTCGACTGTCAAAGCCGGGATAGCTTCGTTCGTGTACTTCTACGACGTGCCAAACCGCAAGAGCGTGATCGTCACTTTCGAGGAGACCGAGGAAGGCGTCGGCGGCAAGCCTACGATCGTGGATGTCAAGGGACCGAACCCTATCGAGTTCGAGAAGGGCTATGTCGCTTTCGAGGACCTTCCTGATTCACAGCGTCATCTGCCGGGCCAGAAGCCTGACTGGGGGCCTGACGACGATGATCTTGACGGCGGGTCGGCTTCAGACGAGGATCCCGACGACGATGATGTCGATGACGACGAGGAGGACGACGGCGACGAGGATGGAAAGGTCATCTTCGACGGCACCGAGGACCTCGACATCTAGTTTTGAACAATCTGCGGAGGGGCGGAGGACCAGGATTCAATCCTGCCGTCCCTTCTCTTTCATTTTTCCCGTTATGCGCCGGCTTCTGATCATACTCGGGCCGACTGCGGTCGGAAAGACCGATTTCAGCATATGCAAGGCTCTCGAATATGCCTCGCCTGTGATTTCCTGTGATTCCCGCCAGATCTACGAAAGGATGTCCATAGGGACAGCCGTCCCTGACGCGGAGCGACTCGCCGCCGTGAAGCACTACTTCATCCAGACGGTCCCCGTCGACCGGCCTTACACGGCGGGGGACTATGAGGTTGAGGCCATCTCATTGATAGAGAAACTCTTCGACGAGGGCCACGAGACTCTTGTCATGACTGGAGGCTCGATGTTCTACATCGACGCCGTGTGCAACGGGCTGGACAATCTTCCGGACGGCGACACCGCCCTCAGGGCCGCCCTCAGGGCCAGGCTGGAAGCCGAAGGTGTCGGGTCTCTGGCCGAGGAACTCCGCTCGAAGGATCCGCTTACATATTCACAGATAGACATCCGCAACAGTCAGAGGGTCATCAGGGCTCTCGAGGTCTGCCTGGTCTCCGGCCGGCCGTTCTCGTCCTTCAAGACGGGGGAGAGGCGCAGGCGTTCCTTCGAAATCGAGAAGATCGGGCTGGTCCGGCCCCGCGAGGAACTGTATTCAAGGATCAACGAAAGGACGCTGAATATGTTCGAGTCGGGTCTGGTCGAGGAGGCGAGGTCGCTTCTGCCGTACAGGAACTGCCAGGCGCTGCAGACCGTGGGCTACAAGGAAGTCTTTGAATATCTTGACGGCAAGATCCCGCTCGAGGAGGCTGTCCGGCTCGTGCAGAGGAACACCCGCCACTACGCCAAGAAGCAGCTGACCTGGTGGCGCCGCGACCCCGATGTCAAGTGGGTGGAAATGTAAATCAAGAAAGCCGTTGCGGAATGACTCCGTAACGGCTTCTTGCTTGGAGTGCTTTACAGCTTGGCCACTTCATCCAACGAGAGACCGGTGCAAGCCGCGATCA
>CAVJKE010000004.1:0-23868 GCA_963649695.1 bacterium | reverse complement strand
CATAGGTCCTGTTCTCGATGTGGAACGTGGTCAGGATCTCACCGTCTTCGGCGAGAACCTGGGTCGCGAGTTTGTTGTCCGGATTCTCCAGGTCCTTGAAGGACGGGATGTCGGCGAACGCCCACACGAGCACTATCATCACAAAAAGAAGCAGCACCGGCAGCGTCACCAGCACCCAGAACCACTTCACTATTTTCTTTCGAGTCGTTTCGGTCATAATGAGGACAAATTTAGTTATTATTTGAAAAATAATAGGTCAATCTTCACGAATCTTTTTCATTCAAAATTTGGAAAATTGCCCTGATTGTGGCTTACTTTGCAGTCCGAAAATGGAACGCAGACTATGAAACGCTTACAAAATAGAACATTATGGCAGACAATTTAGTTATCGTCGAGTCTCCGACGAAAATCAAGAGCTTGCAGAAATGCCTGGGAAAAGACTATGTGGTGAAATCAAGCTACGGCCACATCAGGGACCTCCAGGACAAGAAACTGAGCGTGGACGTGAAGAACGGCTTCACTCCTGAATATGTGATCCCGGCCGACAAGAAAAAGGTCGTGGCAGAACTCAAGAAGGCGGTCGAAGAAGCCGGGACGGTCTTGCTCGCGACTGATGAGGACCGCGAGGGAGAGGCCATCTCCTGGCATCTCGCCACCACTCTCGGACTGGACCCGGCGACCACGAAGAGAATCGTCTTCCACGAAATCACTGACACGGCCATCCTTAACGCCGTGAAGAATCCGCGCACCATCGACATGAACCTGGTCAACGCCCAGCAGGCCCGCAGGGTCCTCGACAGGCTCGTGGGTTTCGAACTTTCTCCTATCCTCTGGAGGAAGATCCAGCCGAAACTCTCGGCCGGCCGCTGCCAGTCAGTGGCGCTCAGGCTTGTCGTCGAAAGGGAGAAGGAGATAATGCGGTTCCAGAACGAACCATACTACAGGGTGGACGGCGTTTTCCATCCGGCAGACCGTCCGGCCGAGGTGACCGTCAAGGCCGCCCTCGACACCCGGTTCCAGAACATAGATGAGGCCCGCGGCTTCCTTGAGGACTGCGTCGGAGCCTCGTTCCAGGTCTGCGACGTGGACAGGAAGGAGGGCACCCGCAGCCCTGCGGCTCCTTTCACGACCTCCACGCTCCAGCAGGAAGCTTCAAAGAAACTTCATTTCTCCGTCAGCCTCACGATGAGGGTGGCTCAGAGCCTGTACGAAAGAGGTCTCATCACCTACATGAGAACCGACTCGACCAACCTTTCCACCCTCGCCCTCGGCACGGCCAAGAAGTTCATCATCGAGAATTTCGGTGAGGAATATTCAAAGACCCGCCAGTACAAGACGCACAGCAAGGGCGCGCAGGAAGCGCACGAGGCGATCCGCCCGACTTTCATCGACAACACCGCGATCGAAGGCACGGACCAGGAAAAGAAACTCTACAACCTCATCTGGAAGAGGACGGTGGCCTCGCAGATGGCGGATTCCAAAGTACTGAACACCACCGTGAAAATCTCCTCCGACAAGAGGCCGGAGAAATGGATCTCCAAGGCGGAGCAGGTGCTGTTCGACGGCTTCAGGAAAGTCTACATGGAGAGCGTCGACAACGACGGCGAAGAAGAGGAGACGCATATCCCTGACCTCCAGACAGGCACCGTGATGGAGGAGAAAGGCCTGAAGGCGGAGAGCAAGTTCACCGCGGCTCCGCAAAGATATTCAGAAGCCTCCCTTGTCAAGAAACTCGAGGAACTCGGCATCGGCAGGCCTTCCACCTACGCCGCCATCATCACCACGCTCAGCAGCGAGCGAGGCTACATCGTCAAAGGCGACAAGGAAGGTAAAGAGGTGAAAGTCAAGGATCTGTTCTTTTCCAAAGGTGTCATTTCCGAGAAGGAGAGGATCGAGAAGATCGGTGCGGAAAGAGGGAAATTCCTGCCTCAGGAGATCGGAATGATAGTCTCGGACTACCTTGAGAAGAACTTCACCGACATAATGGACTACGACTTCACGGCCAACGTCGAGAAGGAGTTCGACCAGATCGCCAACGGCAGCCTTGTCTGGAACGAGGTCATCGGTGAATTCTACACTCCGTTCCACAAGAAGGTCGACGAGGTGATGCACGACGGCAACTACAGCCACGTGTCCAAGGAACTCGGCGAGGATTCCGAGGGCAACAAGATCACGGCCAAGTTCGGCAAGTTCGGGCCTTACATCCAGAAGGGCGAGGGCGAGAAGGTCCAGTACGCCTCCCTCGGCAAAGACCAGCTCATCGAAAACATAACCCTCGAGGAGGCCCTCAAGATGTTCCAGCTGCCCCGCACCGTCGGAAGCCGCGAGGGCGTGGACATCATCGCGACCAAAGGCCGCTTCGGACCGTACCTGAAATACGGCGAGAGCAACTTCTCGATCCCGCGCGGCAAAGACCCGCTCAAGATCACCCTCGAGGAGTGCTGCGCCATCATCGAGGCCGGCCTCAGCAAAGGCCCTGCGAACACGGTGATCTCTGAATATCCAGACAACGACATCCAGGTCATAAACGGCCGGTACGGCCCTTACATCAAGCATGCGGGCTCGAACTACAAGATTCCTAAGGAGACCGACGCGGCAGCTCTGACCGAGGCCGCCTGCCTCGAGATCATCAACAACACGAAGCCGTCCGTAAAAGGCCGCAGAAGGTTCGCGAAGAAGTGAATTCCATCCCGGCAGAAGCCGATGGCTGAAAAATGAAACGCCCGCCCTCCCGGTGGGCGTTTTAGTTGCTTGCATTAATATTCAGGCGATTATTTTCTGCGCGAATGATGAAAAAACTTGGCGTTTTAGTTTTTTTTATATACTTTAGCGGCGGTTTAGTTATAAATTGAAAGTAATGGCTACTTATCACATTGATCAGATTGACCAGAAAATCCTTTCCTTCCTGGTCAACAACGCCAGGATGCCTTTCCTGGAGATAGCCCGCGAGTGCGGAGTTTCAGGAGCTGCTATCCATCAGAGAGTCAAAAGGTTGGAGAATAACGGAGTAATCACGGGATCGAGGCTTCTGGTGAAGCCGCAGGCTCTCGGACTCAATGTGTGCGCCTTCATCAGCGTCACCCTCTCGGAAGCGAACAAATACCCTGAGGTGGTGGAGAATCTTAAGAAAATCGAAGAGATTGTCGAGTGCCATTTCGTGACCGGCAAAGCCGCCCTGCTTCTCAAGGCCTACTGCTTTGACAACGACCACCTTATGGAGATTCTGATCAACACGATCCAGAACATTCCGTACATCCAGTCCACCGAGACGATGATCTCCCTCGACCAGGCTATCGAACGCCAGGTCTGGGTCAAGGACTACAAACGTACGAACTACCAGCCCGACACCTTCGACAGCGACAAGAAGAAATAGATCTGGCTACCCCCTACCCTGTCACCTTTCCCGGCCGTCGAGAATCAGACGGGCGAGGGCGAGGTCCTCGGGGGATGTCAGCTTGAAATTCAGCCTCTCTCCTTCACAGAAAGAGAGAGGTATTCCTTTTCTGGAAGCGACCGAGGCGTCGTCGGTGAACGAAAGGTCGAAGGCTTGTGAATATGCCGCCTTGATGTCCTCGGAGAGGAACATCTGAGGTGTCTGCGCGCCGAAGATCCGGCTTCTGTCGACGGTCTCTCCGGCCGCCTCGGCCAAGGACGGAGCGCCGTCCTCACCGACGACACGGTCAAGGACTTTCAAAGTGTCCACGGTCGGGACGACAGGAATGAGCGCTCGGACATCCCCGCCAGACATCCGCTCGAACATATTCACTATCATATTCTTGGACAGGAGCGGACGCACGCCGTCGTGGATCGCCACCACCGACCCGTCAGGCACCTTCGCCAGAGCGTTCCGCACGGAGTGGAACCGCGTGATGCCGCCGGCCACGAGGGTCTGCGGGCAGTAGAAATCAGCCGAAAGGCAGTAGTTTTTCCAGTAAGGGATATGGTCGGCCGGGAGGACGGTCACGACTTTCACATCAGGCACCGCCGAGACGAAGGTCTCGATGGTCCTCCGCAGCACCGGAACACCGCCGAGATCAAGGAACTGCTTCGGGGTGGAAGCCCCCATCCGGGTCCCGCTGCCGGCGGCCATGACGATTAATATTCTTTTCCTTTCCATATTGTCCGGCACAAAGATAGAAATTTTCAAAAAATCACCCTGCTTATCTTTTGCACTTCGTAACTTTTTTGTACTTTTACAAATTGTATAATCGTACCTTGAAAATAGATAAAAACAAGATAAAAACAAAACAAAAAGAATATGGCATTTTCCTTCCTGACCCAAGAGATAGCGATGGACCTCGGTACAGCCAACACCGTCATTTTCAGGAATGACGAGATCGTGATGGACGCTCCGAGCATCGTGGCCATCGACAACAACACCGGCAAGTGCATCGCCATCGGCCAGCAGGCCAAGCTCATGCACGAGCACACCAACCCGGGCATCAAGACCGTCCGTCCGCTGCGCAACGGAGTCATCGCCGACTTCAACGCCGCCGAGATGATGATCAAAGGATTCATCAAGCAGGTCAACAACAAGAGAAAATCTCTTTTCACCCCTAACCTCAAGATCGTTGTCGGAATCCCTTCCGGCAGTACCCAGGTCGAGATCAGGGCCGTGCGCGACTCCTGCGAGCACGCCGGAGGACGCGATGTCTACCTGATCTACGAGCCTATGGCCGCGGCCCTCGGTATCGGCCTTGACGTAGAGGCCCCTAAAGGCAACATGGTAGTCGACATAGGTGGAGGTACAGCCGAGATCGCCGTCATCTCCCTTGGCGGTATCGTCCAGCAGGAGAGCATCCAGACTGCCGGCGACGTGTTCAACTCGGACATCCAGTACTACATGCGCCAGCAGCACAACATCAAGATCGGAGAGACCACCGCTGAGAAGATCAAGTTCGCAGTCGGAGCCGTCATCCCTGACCTTGACGAGGAGCCGGAGCCTTATGTTGTGAACGGACCTAACCTGATGACCGCCCACCCTGTGGAGGCCACGGTCACCTACCAGGAGATAGCCCACTGCCTTGACAAGTCCATCGCCAAGCTGGAGGCCTCGATCCTGCACGTGCTTGAGCAGACCCCTCCGGAGCTATATTCAGACATCGTCGAGAACGGAATCTTCCTTTCAGGCGGCGGAGCGCTTCTGCGCGGACTCGCCAAGAGGTTCACCGACAAGGTCAACATCCAGTTCCACGTCGCCGAAGACCCGCTGAGGGCCGTGGCGAGAGGCACCTGCATCGCTCTTAAGAAGACTTCCAACTACTCATTCCTGATGAGATAATGCCGAAGGAGAGATCCGTCTTCCAGAGTGTTCTCACAGTCGCGGTCTTCATATTCCTGGAGATCGCGGCCGTTCTTATGCTCTCGCACAACAGCCAGATGCAAAGACTCTGGGTGGCGAGGATCTCGCACGGCTTTATGGCGAAGACCTGGGGGACGACCCAGGCCATCTCCAACTACTTCTCGCTGAAGAGCCAGAACGACAAGCTGGCCTTGGAGAACGACTCGCTGCGGCGTATGGTCCGCAGTTTCGAGATCGAGGCCCGGGCCGCAGACCCCGCCTGGCAGCCGGTGATGAGGGATGACGGCTTCCTGCACATCCCCGCGACCATCATCAAGTCCAGCTCCAACACCCAGCACAACTACCTGATCATCGACAAAGGCAGCGAGGACGGAGTCACCCGCAATTCCGGCATCATCACCTCCGAAGGCGTCATCGGAATAGTGGACGCGGTCAGCGCCCACTACTCCTACGGAATATCCTTCCTCAACGCTGAGCTCTACATCAGCGCCAGGCTCGGAGATTCAGGGGCCGTAGGGCCTCTCGCCTGGGACGGGAAGCACACGGACGGGGCCATCCTCAAGGAGATTCCTCTCCAGTTCAAGTTCGAGCCGGGAGACACCGTCTTCACCAGCGGCTACTCGGCGATCTTCCCGCCTGACATCCCACTCGGCGTGACCGGAGACTCGAAAATCATCAACGGAGCCACCAACGAGATCAAGGTGAGCCTGTTCCAGAACCATCAGGCCCTGAAGTACGTCACGATAGTCGTGAACACCAAGGCTGACGAGATAACGGAGATAGAGAACCACGAAAAATCACAGAAGAAATGAGAAACAGCTTCGTTTTGACCTACATTCTGCTGACTGTCGGACAGATGGTTCTGAGCAACTATTTCCATTTCACTCCGTACATCACGCTCTCCATCCTTCCTGTGATGGTGCTTTGCATCCCGACCAAGGTCAACACCCTCGGAGCGATGCTCATAGCGTTCGTCACCGGTCTGGCCGTGGACTTTTTCGCCGAGGGCACTCTCGGCATCAACGCGTTGTCCCTCGTCCCGGTAGCCTTTGTCAGAAGACCGCTGATCGAACTTCTCTTCGGCAACGAGCCGTTCGGACAGAAAGAAAGCGTCACGGTCAAGAAATACGGAATTCCGAAGGTCTCCCTCGCCATCATCCTGGCGGACCTCGTCTTCCTGCTCATCTACATCCTCGCGGACTGCGCCGGCACAAGACCGTTCTGGTTCATCATCACAAGCCTCGGCCTCTCCGTTCTTGTCAGCTACATAGCGTCGATCTGTGTTTTCAATCCGCTGACCCATGAAGACAGACGGTAGGAGCAAGGTTCTGGTCATCGGCCTGCTTGTCGTGGCGATGGTCATTCTGGGGAAATTGTTCTACATCCAGATCATAGAGGACAAGTACAAGGTCACCTCGGGCAACAACTCGATGGTCTACGACATCATCTACCCGACCCGAGGCATCATCTACGACCGAGACGGGAAAATCATCGTCAGCAACAAAGTCACCTACGACATCATCGTCACCCCTAAAGAGGTGGAGCCTTTCGACACCGTGATGCTGGCGGGAGCGCTCGGAGTCACCCCCGACTTCATCAGGGAGAAGATGTCTGAATATGCCCGCAACCGCCGCCGGATCGGCTACCAGAGCATGGTGATGCTGAAACAGATCAAGCCTGAGACCTACATGAAGTTCGCCGAGATGCAGTACAACTTCCCGGGATTCCGCGGCCAGGCCAGAAGCATCCGCGACTACCCTGTCAACGCCGGCGGCAACCTCCTCGGCTATGTCTCCGAGGTCGACTCAAGATTCATAGAGAAACATCCCGGCGAATACCGTCCGGGCGACTACGCCGGCAAGACCGGCATAGAGGCGGCCAGGGAGAAGGAACTCCGCGGCGAGAAGGGCTACCACATCTACCTGCGCAACTCCAGAAACCAGATCGTGCAGCACTACAAGGACGGAGAGATGGACAAGGAAGCCGTCCCGGGACACGACATCTACACCACGATCAACGCCGACCTCCAGCAGTACGGCCAGGAACTGATGAACAACAAGGTCGGAAGCCTTGTGGCCATCGAGCCGAAAACAGGCGAGATCCTCACCCTTGTCTCAAGCCCGGGCGTGGACGTGGACATGCTCGCCGACATCGGCCACCACTACAGCGAGATCATCAAGGATCCCTACAAGCCGATGTTCAACCGCGCCGTCCAGGCGGCCTATCCTCCGGGTTCGGTGTTCAAGCTGGTCAACGGTCTGATCGGACTTGAGGAAGGCACCCTGACCCCGGACATGGCCTATCCTTGCACCCAGGGCTACCATTTCGGCAACCACAAGCTTGGCTGCCACAACCATCGCTCCCCTCTCGTGCTTGAGGAGGCGGTGATGATGTCCTGCAACGGCTATTTCTGCTATGTGCTGAAGAACATCCTCGAGAACAGGAAGTACAAGGACATCGGCGAGGCTCTGGACAAGTGGAGCGACTACGTCAAAAGTTTCGGTTTCGGCCACCCTCTCGGGAGTGATTTCCCGGCGGAACTTGGAGGCACGATACCGACCTCGAAACTCTACAACAAGCGTTACGGCAAAGGCGGCTGGAAGTTCACGACCATCATCTCGATCTCGATCGGCCAGGGTGAGGTAGGAGTGACCCCGCTCCAGATCGCCAACCTCGCGGCCACTGTGGCCAACAGGGGCTGGTACAAGATCCCTCACATCATCAAGGCCTCGGACGGGGTCGAGATCGACCCTAAATTCTACGAAAGGCAGTACACGATGGTGGACACGACCAACTTCAAGAAGGTCACCCAGGGAATGTGGAGAGCCGTGAACAGCGGCTTCGGCTCGGGCGGAACGGCTTCCATCGCCGCTGTGCCGGGGCTGGACATCTGCGGCAAGACCGGCACGGCCCAGAACCCTCACGGAGCCGACAACTCAGTGTTCATCTGCTTCGCTCCTAAAGACAACCCGAAGATCGCCGTCGCCGCCTATGTGGAGAACGCCGGCTTCGGAGCCACCTGGGCCGCTCCTATAGCCTCGCTGCTCGTGGAGAAATACCTCAACGGCGAGATCAGCCAGGAGCGCAAGGGACTGGAGGACAGGGTTCTTCAGGGCAACCTGATGTCAAGAGTGAAAACAAAGTAAAGAGCGGGCGAGATGAGCAATTTTTCTGACAGAGGAATCAAGCAGAGCGTCGACTGGGCGCTCGTGGTCACCTACCTGCTTCTTATCTTCATAGGCTGGATAAACATCTTCGCCGCCACCCAGGCCGACGGAGCCACCAGCATCCTCGATTTCCATTTCCGCTGCGGCAAACAGTTCATCTGGATGATGATCTCGGTCGGAATCGCCATATTCATACTCTTCGTGATGAACGCGCAGTTCTGGGAAAGCGCCTCTGTGCCTTTGTACCTGATTGTGCTGGTGCTGCTTGTGGCCGTGATCTTCCTCAGCAAGGATGTCAAGGGTTCAAGGTCGTGGTTCGAGTTCGGAGCGATCAAGTTCCAGCCGGCCGAGGTGTCGAAAATCACGACCTCGCTTCTGCTGGCCACGGTGATGAGCCAGGTCAATTTCAAGGTGACAAGGCTCAAGGACTTCATCCTCACCGCTCTCGTCATCGGCGTGCCGATGGTGGCCATCCTCCTGGAAAAAGAAACCGGATCGATGCTTGTGTACGCCGGATTCATCTTCGTGATGTACAGGGAGGGCTTCTCCGGCTGGTGGCTTTTCTGCATCGGAATGGCCATCCTGCTATTCATCCTGACCCTGACCGCGTCGCCGTACGTCTCGATAATGGTGCTGGCGGGAATCATCCTGCTCTGCAATTTTCTTGAATATGGAAGGCTGGACGCAGTGACGGGATGCGGCCTCGGCGGCTTCCTGCTGCTCTGCTTCCTGCCGTGGGCGATGGGCAAAGCCGACCCTGAGAGCTTCATCGGCAAGATCGACCCTGTCTACATCCTTGTAGGAATATGCGCTGTCACGGCCATCGTGATGATTTTCAAGGGATACAGGCTGCGGAAGCGTTTTATGTCGCTCTCCGCCCTCGGAATGCTGGCCGGAATAGCGCTGGTCTTCTCCACCAGCTTCATCTTCAACAACATACTCCAGGACCATCAGCGCGGCCGAATCGAAGTGCTGCTGGGAATGAAGGAGGATCCGAGCGGTGTCGGCTACAATGTGAACCAGAGCATGATCGCTATCGGCTCCGGAGGTTTCTCCGGAAAGGGCTTCCTTGGCGGCACGCAGACGACTTTCGGTTTTGTGCCTGAGCAGTGTACGGACTTCATCTTCTGCACTGTCGGCGAGGAATGGGGCTTCCTCGGCTGCTTCGTGGTCATCAGCCTCTATGTGTTCCTCATCTGCCGGATCATCTCCGACGCCGAGAAATGCAGGGAGGCGTTCACAAGAATCTACGGCTACTGTGTCGCTTCCTGCATCTTCATGCATCTGTTCATCAACATCGGGATGACTATCGGCCTGATGCCTGTCATCGGCATCCCTTTGCCGCTTCTCAGTTACGGAGGCTCGTCCATCGTGGCGTTCACGACCCTGATCTTCATCTTTGTCGCCCTTTACCGGCAGGAGAAGAAGTATTATTAGGGATTTTTTCTTAACTTTGCAACCTACCAGCCTTGGTGGTGAAATGGTAGACACGAGGGACTTAAAATCCCTTGGACAGAAATGTCCGTGCGGGTTCGATTCCCGCCTGAGGCACGAAAGGACGACGCAGACGCGCCGTCCTTTTGCTATTTATAAAGGCCGCTCCCCGGCCCTGGATATTCAGAAACGGAAGTCCGCGTCCGTCACTTCAGGAAGACGAAGAAGACGGCGAGGACTAGGCAGGCGAAGGCGGCCAGATGGTTCCAGTGAAGGGATTCTCCCTTGAAGAGGAAGGTGACGATCAGAGTGAACACGACCAGCGAGACGACCTCCTGGATGACCTTCAGCTGAAGAAGGCTGAAAGGGCCGCCGTTGCCCGAGAAGCCGAGCCTGTTGGCCGGCACCTGGGCGCAATATTCAAAAAGAGCCACTCCCCAGGAGAAGAGGATGACAAGAATCAGCGGCCAGTCCGTGGAGATTTTCATCTCCTGCAGCTTCAGGTGGCCGTACCAGGCGAAAGTCATGAATATGTTGGACAGCACCAACAGCAAAACAGTTCCTACAGCTCTCATGTTCTTTTATTATACCTCTGAAAACCCCGCGAAGTTAGGAATTTTACAGAAGAGCCGGATGCTTTGAATTTAAATTTCCGCCGGGATTTTTGCTTATGATTATTATTGGAATTACCTTTGTGGGACTGATTTTAAAACAATTTGTAAACAAATAAGACAAAATCATTATGAACGAAGAGAAATTCAGAATTGAATCCGATCTTCTGGGAGAACTTCAGGTTCCTGCCGAGGCCTACTACGGTGTGCAGACACAAAGAGCCCTCAACAACTATAAGATATCCAACACCAGGATGCGCGACTACCCTGAGTACGTCATCGCGATGGCCTGCATCAAGCTGGCCGCCGCGCAGACCAACAAGGAACTCGGAGCGCTCGACCCGAATATCGCCGACGCGATCGTGGAGGCCTGCAGGGAAATCATCGACGGCAAGCTGCACGACCAGTTCCCTGTGGACATGATGCAGGGCGGAGCCGGCACATCCGTGAACATGAACGCCAACGAGGTCATCGCCAACAGGGCGCTCGAGATCATGGGCCACAACAAGGGCGAGTACCAGTTCTGCTCCCCTAACGACCACGTGAACTGCGCCCAGTCCACCAACGACGCCTACCCGTCAGCTTTCCGTTACGCCTTCATAAGGATGAACAGGAAACTCGAGAAGGCTCTGCAGGACCTCATCGACGCTTTCAGGAAGAAAGGCGAGGAGTTCATGGATGTCATCAAGATGGGCCGCACCCAGCTTCAGGACGCAGTCCCGATGACTTCAGGACAGGAATTCCACGCGTTCGCCACCAACCTCAGCGAGGAGATCCTCAACCTTGAGAGAAACGTGAACCTCCTCTACGAGATCAATATGGGCGGAACTGCCATCGGCACAGGCCTTAACGCCAAGCCAGGCTTCGCCGAGCTTTGCGCCAAGAAACTGACGGATCTGACCGGCGAGAAATTCATCGCGGCCCCTGACCTTGTCGAGGCCACTCCAGACACCGGAGCCTACGTCAGCTATTCCGGAGCCCTTAAGAGACTGGCTGTCAAGCTGTCCAAGATCTGCAACGACCTCCGTCTTCTGACTTCAGGCCCACGCTGCGGACTCAAGGAGATCAACCTCCCTCCTATGGCCCCAGGTTCATCCATCATGCCGGGCAAGGTCAATCCTGTCATCCCTGAGGTCACCAACCAGGTCTGCTTCAAGGTCATCGGCAACGACACCACGGTTTCTTTCGCAGCCGAGGCCGGACAACTTCAGCTGAACGTCATGGAGCCGGTCATCGCCGAATCAATTATGGAGAGCATCACCTGGCTGACCAACGCTATGAACACCCTCCGAGAGAAGTGCGTGGAAGGCATCACAGTCAACAAGGACCGCTGCTACGAGATGGTCAAGAACAGCATCGGCATCGTGACAGCCCTCAACCCTATCATCGGCTACAAGGCCAGCAGCAAGGTCGCCAAGGAAGCCCTTGAGACCAACCGCTCCGTCTATGACATCGTCCTCGAGAAAAGCCTTCTCACCAAGGATGAACTCGACAAGGCGCTCGACCCTAAGAACATGATCAGATAGCGATATGCGGAGGCGGTGCCGCCACGATGCCGCTTTCTGAATATTCATAAAACAAAAAATCCGGCCTCCTTTCGGAGACCGGATTTTTCTATTGTGTCCTAAGATTATTTCTTGGCGACCTTTTTCTCACCAGCCTTGGCGGCGAGACGCTTCTGGTTCCATACGGTAGCGTCGTACATGACGGCTGTACCGATGAATATGGAAGCGTAGGTTCCGATGACGACACCGAGGATGAGGGCCACGGACAGACCTCTGATGGACTCACCTCCGAAGATGGCGATGGCGAGCATCGTGACGAGGGTGGAGACAGAGGTGTTGATGGTACGGGTCAAAGTGGCGTTGACGGCCAGGTTGGCGTTCGTCCTCACATCCATATTCGGATGCAGGGTCCTGTACTCACGGATTCGGTCGAAGATAACCACGTTGTCGTTGATGGCGTAACCGATGATCGTCAGGATGGCCGCGATGAACGTCTGGTCGACGTCAAGGTTGAACGGCAGGATACCTGAGAACAAAGAGAAGAAGCCGATCACGATGATGGCTGTGTGGGCGAGGGAGACAACTCCACCGAGACCCCAGGTCCATCCCTTGAAACGGAACGCGATGTAGGCGAAGACCACGAACAGAGAGAGGATGACGGCGATGATGGCGTCTCTCTTCATGTCGTTGGCGATGGTAGGGCCGACCTTGTCGGAGGAGATGATACCGTTAGGGTTCTCCAGCGTTGAGGTGAACTCGGAAAGGGTGATGTCGGTCTCCTTGAAGAACGGCTTCAAAGCGTGGAAGAGTTTCTGCTCAACCTCGGCGTCAACCTCGGTTGACTCCTCTGCGTTCTTGTAGGAGGTAGTGATCTTCATCTGGCTCTCACCACCGAACTGCTTGACCTCGACAGCTCCGTCGAACTCTGCGATAGCGGCGTCGCGGACGGTCTCAGCCGTGACAGGCTGGTCGAAACGTACCACGTAGGTACGGCCACCGGTGAAGTCCACACCGTAGGAGAAGCCCTTGGTGAAGATGGAGACGATGGAGATCAGGATCACGATACCGGAAGCGATGTAAGACCACTTGCGCAGACCGATGAAGTCCACGTGGGTGTTCTTGAGGAAGTTCTTGGTAAGGTTGTTCTCGAATGTGATGTTCTTGCCCTTCTCCACGCGGTCATCGAAGATAAGCCTTGTGATGAAGATGGAGGTGAGGACAGATGTGATGATACCGATGATGAGGGTCGTGGCGAAGCCCTGTACAGGACCTGATCCGAAGAAGAACAGAACGACACCGGTAAGGAGGGTGGTCACCTGACCGTCGATGATGGCGGAGTAGGCGTTGGAGTAACCGTCAGCGATGGCCTTTCCGAGGCCCTTGCCGGCGGCAAGCTCTTCCTTGATACGCTCGTAGATGATCACGTTGGCGTCGACGGCCATACCCATTGTCAGGACGAGACCGGCGATACCAGGCAGGGTGAGGACGGCTCCGAATGAAACGAGGACTCCGAAGAGGAGAAGCACGTTGCAGAGGAGGGCGAGGTCAGCGGCGAGGCCGGCTCCCTGGTAGAAGAAGATCATGTACACGAGCACGAGGAGGAACGCGATGATGAACGAGATCATACCGGCGTTGATGGACTTGGCACCGAGGGAAGGTCCCACAACCTGCTCCTGGATGATGGTGGCAGGGGCCGGAAGTTTACCGGACTTGAGGACGTTCACAAGGTCGGTCGCCTCGTCAGGAGTGAAGTGACCCGTGATGGATGAGCTTCCTCCGGTGATGGCGTTCTGCACGTTAGGGTAGGAATATACCATACCGTCGAGCACGATGGCGATCTGACGGCCTACGTTGTCGCCGGTCATGCGGGCCCAGATGTTGGCTCCCTCGGCGTTCATTGACATAGAGACTGAAGGCTCGCCGTTGGAGCCGTGGTCGTAAACCACTTTGGCGTCGGTGATGACACCTCCGTCAAGCTTGGCCTTGCCGTCCCTTGAAGTGGCCTTGATGGCTACGAGTTCGAAGATGTTCTCGCCGGAGACATACTCTGAAGGATGGACAGACCACATAGGTCTGAACTCGGCAGGGAAGATCTCTGCGATCTGCGGCATAGCAAGGTACTTGTTGATCTTGGCCGTGTCGATCGCGGAAGCGAAACCGATGCAGGCGTTGCCGGTGAACTGGGAAGGAGAGAGAACCGAGAAGAGAGGGTTGGCCTTTCTGAAGGCGTCAGCCTCGGCGCCGGTGTCGGTGCCTTGTAGAGCCTCCTCGAGAAGGGCGTTGCCACCTTCTTTGGCCTCAGCCGCGCTGTCAGCGACCGCCACAGTGGTGTCCTCAGGCTCGTCGGCAAGGATCTCGGCCAGTTTGGCGTTGGCCTCGGCGAGATAGCCGGAGATCTCCTGGTTGGTGAATGTCTCCCAGAACTCGAGGGAAGCGGTGCCCTGGAGGAGTTTCCTCACACGCTCAGGCTCCTTGACTCCCGGAAGCTCGACGAGGATACGTCCGCTGTTGCCGAGTTTCTGGATCGAAGGCTGGGTCACACCGAAACGGTCGATACGGTTTCTCAACACGTTGAACGAGTTGGCGACCGCGCTCTCGGCCTCGGCGCGGATCACGTTGATGACCTCCGCGTCGGATGACTCCGGCTTGATCTTGTCCTTCATCTCGTAAGTACCGAAGATCTGGGCGAGGCTCTGGCCGTTGCCCACTTCCTTCCAGGCGCTTGCGAAGAGGGAGATGTAGTCCTCTCTCGAGTCGACGCTGCGCTGCTTGGCGAGGTCGAGAGCCTTGATGAACTCAGGAGTCTTGTTGTCACCCGAGATGGCCTTCACGAGGTCCTCAAGCTGCACCTGCAGCATCACGTTCATACCTCCCTTGAGGTCAAGACCGAGGTTGATCTCCTTGGCCTTGCACTCCTTGTAGGTGTTCCAGAGGAAAACCTTCTGCGTGGAGATGGAATCAATGTAAACCCTGTTCTGTTCTTTCCTGATGGAGTCCAGATAGTAAGCCTGGTCATTTTCAGGAATCTGAGAGAATTCCGGAGAGTTCTGGGCCGCTACGGCGAATTTCTCGGCGAATTTCTCGGCTTTCTTTTCCTGGATGGATGTCGCCGCTGTGTAGGATAGCTGCCAGATGGAAGCGATCGCAAGCAGAATGGCGACAAGCCTAATCCAACCTTTACTTTGCATAACTGTTGACTTTTATTTGTATTGTTTTAAATTCTTCCGCGCAAATGCAAAAAGCACTCTGCATAAAAATAAGGGTACAAATTTAGCATTTTTTTCTAACAAGAGAACGATTTTAACCTTTATTTGTTTTTCTTGCCCGTCATTTGCGGACTCTTTGTTACTTATCTGACAAGTATTTCTTATTTTTGCAGATGCAAAGAACGTGATTGTTCCGGAATCCGGAACGAGGAACAAGGCAAATGAGAAACAAGATATTCATCAGCATATTCATCGCCCTCGCACCGCTCGCGGCAAGCGCTCCCGCGGCGGCCCAGACCTCACCCGCAAGGCTTCTCGCCAAGGCGGATTCGTGCAGGCTGGCCTATGATTTCCCGCAGGCGGTGAAATTCTGCGAGGCGGCGAAGGAAGCGCTGGACTCCGCTGACGCGGCGAAGGTGGAAGACCACCTTCTGATGGCACGCAACGGTCTGAACATGATGGATTTCTGCAGTCAGCCGACAGTGGTGGCCAAGCAGGTCTTCTCCCTCAAGGACTTCTTCCTTTTCTACCCGCTGGAAGAGCGGGGATGGCGGAAGACCCCGAACCAGCTCGATTCGGCGGGCGGGCCTCTCGCGAGGGCCGTCTACATCCCGCAAGGGGCGCAGGACATCTACTACTCGGCCAAGGACGAAGAAGGCATCCGCAACATCTACGGCACGCACCTCCGGGATTCCGTGTGGACGGCCCCGGCGCTCATAAACGAGCAGATGACCAGCTCCTCGGACGAGATCTACCCGATGCTTTCCCCTGACGGACAGACACTTTACTTCGCCTCGAAGGGACTCTACGGGATGGGCGGCTACGACCTCTACGTCTCGCACCGGGACAGCGGAAGCGGCGACTGGGAGATGCCCGTGAACCTCGGGTTCCCATATTCATCGCCCTACGACGACTTCCTCTTCGCCAACACGCCGGACGGGAAGTACTCCATCTTCGCATCGAACAGGGAGTGCGGCCGCGACAGCGTGACCGTCTATGTTCTTGAATATGACAGCATGCCGGTCCGCAAGGCCGTCACCGAGGTCTCCGGACTGCGGAGCCTCGCGGCCCTCGTCCCGTCGGGCGACAAGGCTATGACAGACCATTCCCACTCCGGGGAAACCGGACAGACCGACGAAAGCACCAGGAAATATATGGACAAGATGCGGGAGGTCAGGGCTTTGCGGGATTCGCTGACACGGTTCAGCGCCAACCTTGACGCCCTGCGTTCCAGATTCTCCGCGGCATCCGACAGCGAGAAGGCCGCCCTGACAGCCGAGATCACGGACAAGGAGATGCTGCTGCCGGTCCTCAACGACACCCTCGGCAAGGCTGTCAAGCAGTTGCAGGCCATCGAGATGGACTTTCTGGACAACGGCATCGTGATCGACACCCGCAGGCTGCAGGACGAGGCCGACAAGGAGATGGTCGGCGCGGCTTCAGGCTACACCTTCACCAAGAACAGTTTCGGCCCGGCCCCTAAGCTGGACATCCTCAAGCCGAAGCCTGTGTTCGACTACTCCTTCATGATCCTTCCGGAAGGCCGGTTCGCCGAGAGCAACACCCTGCCGGACGGACTCATCTACCAGATAAGGATATTCACCCTCGCGAGGAAGGCCGCCGTGGCCGACCTCAACGGCCTCAGTCCGGTGTTCGAGAGGACGACCGGCTCGGGGAAACTCGCCTATTCCGTCGGACTGTTCAAGTCCTACAAGAGCGCTCTTGACAACCTCAACAAGGTGAAGAAGAGAGGTTTCCGCGACGCCCAGATCGACGCGTTCCTGAACGGGGAGGTGATCGGAGTGACGAAGGCCCGCGAGATGGAATCCTCACTGCGGACGACAATAATGGTCAGAATCCTTCCGGACAACGGCCAGTCACTTTCCGACGAGGCGCGCGCCGTGCTGCGGGAGCACCCGGACAAGGAACTGATCAAGAGCGCCGAGGCCGGGACGGTGGTGTTCAGCGTCGGGCCGTTCGACGACAGGAGCGAGGCCGAGGCGCTTGTGGAAGCCCTCAAAGCGGCCGGAGCAGAAAACGTCACGCTTGAGGAGACCTCCGCTCAATAAACGCCTATGAAAAAAACAGGAAAGATACTTGTGGTGGACGACAACGCGGGCATCCGCTCCGCGCTCAAGATCCTGCTGCCGATGAAGTTCGAGGCGGTGGAGATCCTGCCGTCGCCGGTCCAGCTTGTCAGCACCGTGG
Organism: bacterium; assembly: GCA_963649695.1. Taxonomy (GTDB): domain Bacteria; phylum Bacteroidota; class Bacteroidia; order Bacteroidales; family UBA932; genus Cryptobacteroides. Next base: position 6,435 of record CAVJKE010000004.1, on the reverse strand, counting down.
CCGCGTTCAAGCCCGACGTCATCCTGCTGGACATGAACTTCAACACCGACATCAACACAGGCAACGAGGGCCTTTACTGGCTCAGCGAACTGCGCAAGAACAACCCCGACCAGAAAGTGGTGCTGTTCACCGCCTATGCGGACATCTCCCTGGCGGTGGAGGGGATGAAGCGCGGAGCCTTCGACTTCATCGTCAAACCGTGGGAGAACGAGAAGCTCATCGCGGTCCTCGAACGGGCGGTGCAGGAAAGCCGCAAGTCGGCCGGAAAGGCCAATGAATATGCAGCCGGACCCACCGGAATGTACTGGGGGACATCCGCTGCGATGACAGGGATCAGACGGACTCTTGAGAAGATAGCCCCGACCGACGCCACGGTGCTGGTCACCGGCGAGAACGGCACGGGCAAGGACCTTCTGGCCGGCGAGATCCACGCGATGTCCGGCCGCAAGGACGGGCCGCTGGTCAGCGTGGACGCCGGGGCCATCCCCGAGACGCTGTTCGAGAGCGAACTGTTCGGCCACGTGAAGGGAGCGTTCACCGACGCCTACGCCGACAAGCCTGGCAAGATCGAACTGGCCCAGGGGGGAACTCTTTTTCTGGACGAAATCGGCAACATACCTCTGCATCTCCAGGCCAAGCTTCTGAGAGTCCTGCAGAACAGGACTGTGACCAGGGTCGGCGACACCAAGGCCCGCAACGTGGACGTGAGGCTCATCTGCGCCACAAACATCGACCTTCAGCAGAAAGTCAGGGATGGAGGCTTCCGCGAGGACCTGTTCTACAGGATCAACACGATGCACATCCAGCTTCCGGCGCTGAGGGAAAGGCCGGAGGACATCGTGCCGCTCGCCGGGATATTCATAAAAAGGTACAACGAGAAGTACGGCCGCAGCGTCGAAGGCATAACGCCCGAAGGCGAGGAGGCGCTTCGAGGCTGCAGGTGGAACGGCAACATCCGGGAACTGCAGAACTGCATCGAGAAGGCCGTGATTCTCGCCGACGGGAAACTCCTCACCTTGAGCGAACTGCAGCTGCCTGCCGAGGCTCCGGCAAGGGCCTCCGAAGGCGAGGTGGAGACGTTGGAAGAGGCCGAGGAGAAGGCGATCAGAGCCGCCGTGGAGAAGTACTCCGGGAATATGTCCCTGGTGGCCAAGGCGCTGGATGTCAGCAGGCCGACGCTCTACAGCAAGCTCAAGAAGTACGGGATTTAAGTCAGCCCGGGGCCGCCGCGCCCCGGGATATTCAAACAGGATTCTACAATGTCCGCAGGAATCTGGATAATCGCTTCTGTGGCCGCCGCGGTCCTCGCCGCGACGGTTGCCGTGGTGCTGACCCGGCGGAGGATTCTCAGGAAAGTGACCTATATGCTTGACGCTCTGGAGGACAAGGAGACCAATTTCCGTTTCGGGGAGAAGGGTCTCGGCAGCCGGCGCATCAACAAGACCCTGAACAGAATCCGTACAATCTTCCAGAAAGAGACCAAGGACATCAGGGAGCAGGAGGAGTACTACGGGCAGATGCTCGACCAGGCCCGCACCGGCATCGTCGCCGTGGAGGCCGGGACGGATTCGGTGCTGTACACCAACCGGATGGCGCTTTCGCTGCTCGGAGTGTCCTCGCTCAGCAGCCTGCGGCAGCTTTCCATCATCAGCGCGCAGCTTTACGAAGCCTTCGGGAAAGTCGAGGAAGGGAACGACCAGAAAGCGTCCATATATTCAGAAAGCGCACAGACAAACATCTCTCTTTCAGCGACTTCCGCCCACATCGGAGGGAAGGACATCAAGGTCATCGCCGTGAACGACATCTCGGAGACCATCGAGGACAACGAGACGGAATCGTGGACGCGGCTCATCCGTGTGCTCACGCACGAGATTATGAACACCGTCACCCCCATCGCCTCCCTCTCCGAGGCTCTTTCTGAATATGCCGGGACGGTGCCGGCCACTTCCGACGGGCCGGACCTGAAGGCGGGGCTGGAGACCATCGCGACCTCGTCCAGAGGGCTGATCAAGTTCGTCAACTCGTACCGCGGCCTGACCCACGTGGCGGCTCCTGTGAAGAAGGCCTTCTTCGTGAGAGACCTTGCGGAGAGGGTGCTGGACCTGAGCCGGGGGGCTTTGACCGAGGCAGGGACCAGCGCATCATTCGTCGAGAAGACCGAAGACGTGCTGCTTTACGCCGACGAGAGCCAGATCTCGCAGATTCTTATCAACCTTGTGAAGAACGCCGTGCAGGCCGGGGCGAAGAACATCGAGATCTCGGCCGAGATCGACAAGCGGGACAATGTGGTCATCAATGTCAGCAACGACGGTGCGCCGATCAGCGCGGCCAGCCAGGAAGAGATTTTCATCCCGTTCTTCACCACGAAACAGGACGGCAGCGGCATCGGCCTCAGCCTTTCGCGTCAGATAATGCGGTTGCACGGCGGCACACTCCGCCTTTCCCGTTCCGATGACTCGGCCACGGTCTTCACTCTGATCTTCAGGTAATTAAGTTACATCAAGAAACACCTGTGACCGTGACGGGAAATTCTGGAAGTTTCCGCCACAGGCTACCCTATGAAGTCCGCAAGGACAATCGCGGCGACTGCCTCGACTATGACAGGGGTACGGAGGGCGAAGCAGACATCGTGACGGCCGAGAACATTGAGGACGGTCTGTTCTCCTGACTTGACATTCAACGTGTTCTGGGATTTCGTTATGCTTGAGGTCGGCTTGAAGGCGACACGGAAGACTATCGGGGATCCGTTGGTGATGCCGCCGTTGACCCCACCGGCGCCGTTCTTTGAAGTCTTCACGGACCCGTTTTGCAGTTCAAGCGGATCATTATGCTGTGAGCCTTTCATCCTGGCTGCGGCGAATCCGTCGCCGAACTCTATGCCGCGCACTCCCGGAATCGAAAACACTGCGTGTGCGATCCGGGATTCGACCGAGTCGAAGAACGGCTCTCCAAGTCCGGCCGGGACTCCGCTGACCGTACACTCCACCACTCCCCCGAGCGAATCTCCTTCCCGGACGGTCCTGTCCAGCAGGTCGTCCCATTTGGAACTATCTGATTCTCCGCCGATTTCAACCAGCCGGGCGGCGAAACCGAAGCCGCACATCTTCTTGGCGATGACTCCGGCGGCGACCAGCGGAAGGGTTATCCTGCCGGAGAAATGACCTCCGCCGCGCGGATCGTTGAACCCGTTCCACTTCACGGACGCCACATAATCGGCGTGTCCCGGCCTCGGAACGGCCTTCAAAGCCTCATAGTCGGAAGACCTGGTGTTGTTGTTTCTGAATATGATGGCGAGGGGCGCGCCGGTGGTGTGCCCTTCGAACACTCCGCTCAGAATCTCCGGCTCGTCGGCCTCGATTCGCGGCGTGGTGCCTTTCGCTCCGCTTTTGCGCCGCAGGATGTCCGGCATAAAGTCCTCTGTGCCAAGTTCCAGCCCGGCCTTGACCCCGTCCACGACAATCCCTATCGCATTCCCGTGCGACTCCCCGAAAATCTCAACCCTGAAATTCCTGCCGAATGTGTTCATATCCAAACTTCCCTGAATAAATCTATAAAATCCTGAATAAATCTATAAAATAGACTTTCCGGAATCAACGTTCCGCACAAAAGTACTCTTTTTCCACAAAATCATCGTTATAAAATAAAATGTTATCTTTGTAGTTCGTTCTGAACGCTATGGACACACAACAAGATGACATAATCCGTGAGGTCACCCGGCAGGAGTACAAGGAAGGCTTCGTCACCGAAGTCGGCCAGGACTTCATCCCGAAAGGACTGAACGAAGACATAATCCGCACGATCTCACGGCTCAAGGAAGAGCCTGGGTGGCTGCTTGAATTCCGGCTCGACGCCTTCCGCCGCTGGCAGAAGATGGAGATGCCTCAGTGGGGACACCTCGACATGCCGGAAATCGACTACCAGGACATAATCTACTACGCCGCGCCGAAGAAGAACTCCGACAAGCCGAAGGAGATCGACCCGGAACTTGAGAAGACCTTCGAGAAACTGGGCATTCCGGTCAGGGAGCGCGAAGCCCTCGCCGGAGTCGTGGCCGTGGACGCAGTCTTCGACTCCGTCTCGGTCGCCACCACCTTCAGAGCCTCGCTGGCCGAGAAGGGAATCATCTTCTGCAGCTTCTCCGAGGCCGTCAAGGAGCATCCTGACCTCGTGAGAAAGTACCTCGCCTCGGTCGTTCCGGTCGGCGACAACTTCTTCGCCGCCCTCAACTCGGCGGTCTTCAGCGACGGCAGCTTCTGCTATATTCCTAAAGGAGTCAAGTGCCCGATGGAACTGTCAAGCTATTTCCGCATCAACGCGGCCGGCACGGGGCAGTTCGAGCGGACGCTCATCGTCGCGGACGAAGGCTCGCAGCTAAGCTATATGGAGGGCTGCACCGCACCGATGCGCGACGAGAACCAGCTGCACGCGGCCGTGGTGGAAATCGTGGTCGAGAAGGACGCCGACGTGAAATATTCAACGGTGCAGAACTGGTACCCAGGCGACGCGCAGGGACGAGGCGGCATCCTCAACCTCGTGACAAAGAGAGGAATATGCAAGGGCAGCGGCTCGCATCTGAGTTGGACTCAGGTCGAGACAGGCTCCGCCATCACCTGGAAATACCCTTCCACGATCCTCAAGGGCGACTACTCCTCTTCGGAATTCTACTCGGTCGCCGTGACCAACAACTTCCAGCAGGCCGACACCGGCACTAAGATGATCCACCTCGGATGCGGCACCAGAAGCAGAATCGTAAGTAAAGGAATATCAGCGGGTCACAGCCAGAACAGTTACCGTGGGCTGGTGAGGATGAACCCCGGGGCCGAGGGAGCGCGCAACTATTCCCAGTGCGACAGCCTTCTGATTGGTTCGCAGTGCGGCGCGCACACCTTCCCGGACATCCAGAGCGCCAACCCTACGGCCATAGTGGAACACGAGGCCACCACCTCGAAGATCAGCGAAGACCAGCTCTTCTACTGCAACCAGCGCGGCCTGAGTCCTGAGGATGCCGTCGGCCTGATCGTCAACGGCTACGCCCACGAGGTCCTTTCCCGCCTCCCGATGGAGTTCGCCGTCGAAGCCACCAAGCTTCTCCAGGTCTCCCTCGAAGGCTCGGTCGGCTGATGAATATGCCTTCGAAGGCCTTCTGGCGGATATTCATTTAAAAATAAGAAGTTTATGATTTTTTTTGACATAGAAAACATAGCGTTCCAGATGGGCGGAACGGGAGTGAGCTGGCTGGAGCTGCTCGGAGTCATCGCAGGACTGACCTGCGTGGTGATGGCCGGACGCAACTGCAAGTACAACTTCTGGGTCGGCTATCTGTACAACATCCTGCTCTTCGTCCTGTTCTGGCAGAGACACCTGTACTCGGCCATGCTCCTGCAGCCGATAGCGTTCGCCATCAACACCTACGGCCATTGGAGATGGACCCATCCCCGCAGCGGAGAACAAAGTTCGGCCGATGCCTCGGCGCTGAAAGTCACCCGGCTTTCGATGCAGGGCTGGTGCGCCGCGCTGACCGCTGTGGTCGTCGCCGGAGCGGTCTGGGGCTTCGTCCTCAGCAGACTCGGGACCGACTGGTTCACTGACATATTCAGTGCCGACCCCACTCCGTGGCTGGATTCGTACAGCCTGATGCTGACGCTGCTGGCGCAGTTCCTTTCCGCTCAGAAGAAATGGGACTGCTGGATCGTGTGGCTGGTCGTGAACATCACGAACATCACACTTTACCTCAGCGCCGGGCTGGTGTTCATGCCGATAGTGAGCGCCCTGTACCTTGTGAATGGCATCTGGTCGCTCTGGACCTGGTTCAGGCTGTACAAGAACAAGATGTAGCGAATAAAATACGACGGATATGGCAGACATATTACTTAAGATAACCGACCTGCACGCCAGGGTCGGAGACAAGGAAATCCTGAAGGGCATCAACCTGGAGATCGGCCGCGGCGAGATCCACGCCGTGATGGGGCCGAACGGAGCAGGTAAAAGCACCCTGTCCTCGGTCCTGACAGGCAAGCCGAACTACGAAGTGACTAGCGGCTCGATCGAGTTCGACGGCAAGGACCTGCTGGCCATGAAGCCGGAGGAGAGGGCCTGGGCCGGGCTGTTCATGTCGTTCCAGTACCCTATCGAGATTCCCGGAGTGTCCATCACGAATTTCATGAAGACGGCCATCAACTCGAAACTGAAGGCCGAGGGCAAGGACCCGATGAAGGCCGGGGACTTCCTCAAACTGATGAAGCAGAAGATGGCTCTGGTGCAGATGAGGCCGGAATTCGCCAAGCGCGAGGTCAATGTCGGATTCTCCGGCGGAGAGAAGAAGCGCAACGAGATCTTCCAGATGGCGATGCTGGACCCGACCCTCGCCATTCTCGACGAGACGGACAGCGGGCTGGACGTGGACGCCCTCAAGATCGTGGCGGACGGAGTGAACGC
>CAVJKE010000003.1:0-28940 GCA_963649695.1 bacterium | reverse complement strand
GACGAGACCTGCTTCGAGGGTGTCAAGAAGATTACCGGAAGGGATGACATTCCTTTCTTCAAGATGGATTTCTGCGACGCGGAGGCCGCTGACGCCTTGTTCGCCGCCAACAAGATCGACGCGGTGATCCATTTCGCCGGATTCAAGGCAGTCGGCGAATCTGTCAGCGAGCCGCTGAAGTACTACCGCAACAACCTTGAGTCGTTCATCAATGTGATCGAGGCCGCGAGACAGCACGGCTGCAAGAACATCCTGTTCTCCTCCTCCGCCACGGTCTACGGAGAGCCTGAGGAACTTCCGGTGACGGAAAACTCGCCGAGACAGCCGGCCACATCGCCTTACGGCAACACCAAGCAGATGTGCGAAGACATCCTGCGGGACTCCGTGAAAGCATATTCAGACATCAGGGGCATCGCGCTGAGGTACTTCAACCCGATCGGAGCGCATCCGTCAGCCCTCATCGGCGAACTTCCGCGCGGCGTGCCTAACAACCTCGTGCCTTACATCACCCAGACCGCCATCGGCAAGCGCGAGTGCCTGTCCGTCTTCGGCGACGACTACCCTACCCCGGACGGCACCTGCCAGAGGGACTTCATCGACATCGTGGACCTTGCCAAAGCCCACGTCTGCGCCGTCCGCAGAATGATCGAGGACCAGATGAAGGATGAATATGAGATCTTCAACATCGGCACGGGCAAGCCGCTTTCAGTGATGGAGCTCATCACCGCCTTCGAGAAGGCCAACGGGCTGAAACTCAACTACAAGATCGCTCCGCGCAGAGCCGGCGACGTGACAGCCATCTGGGCCGACCCGACCCGCGCCAACAAGGAGCTGGACTGGAAGGCCGAGCGTTCGATCGAGGACACCCTCGCCTCAGCCTGGGCCTGGGAGAAAAGATGCGCTGAAAAATAGTTTTGTCAAAGGAGACCGTCCCCGGAAGGGTTTTCCCTTCCCGGACGGTTTTCCGGAATTTTAACGCAGGGATATTTTAAAAAACGCTAGGACAATGAACCAAGATAATATCAAAAAGAAATACAACTACTGGCAGTGGAGGACGCTGATCATCCTGATGATCGGCTACGCGATGTTCTACTTCGTGCGCAAGAACTTCAGCATCACGATGCCGGCCCTGGAGGCCGAACTGGGGATCAGCAAGGTGAAGCTGGGTCTGTTCCTGACGCTCAACGGCATCATCTACGGTGTGTCGAGATTCATCAACGGCTTCATCGCCGACCGGGTCAGCCGCAAGGTGATGATGGCCACAGGCCTGTTCCTCTCCGCCATCGTCAACATCCTCATAGGCCTCAGCCCGGAGATGAACGGAATATTCAATTTCCTCGACGCTGAAGGCAAAGCCACCGCAGGCCTCGTTACCTTCATTGGAAGCCTCTGGCTGATAAACGGTTACACCCAGGGAATGGGCTTTCCTCCCTGCGGAAGCCTGATGGCGCACTGGATCAAGCCTTCCGAACTTGCGACCAAGCAGTCCATCTGGAACAGCTCCCACTCGATCGGAGCCAGCCTCGTGGCCTTCCTCTGCGGAACGTTCATCCTGAGCCATTTCTCCTACGCGGCCTGGCAGTGGTGCTTCTTCGTGCCGGCGATGCTGGCCATAGCGGGCAGCATCCTGATTCTCTTCGGCCTGAAGGACACCCCGGCTTCAGTCGGACTGCCTGACCCTCAGGAGATCGACGAGAACGCCCCCGCCAAGGAAGTGGTGGTCGAGCCGAAGTCTTTCACGGACTACGCCTACAAGAGATTCGTGAAGGAGATGGTGTTCAAGAACCCTGTCATCTGGATTCTCGCGACATCCAACTTCTTCATCTACATCATCCGCTTCACCATCCTGGACTGGGGCGCGACCTTCCTGACTCAGGACAGAGGCCTTGACATCTCGACCGCATCGACCGTCGTCGCCGTCACCGAGGTTCTGGGAATATTCGGGACCCTGCTCGGCGGCTGGATCACCGACAAGTTCTTCGCCAGCAAGGCCCACAGGACCTGCCTGATCGGTCTCGCGGCGGCCACGGGCTGCTTCATCCTCTTCTGGCTCACGCCTAAGAGCATGAACTCCCTTGCGGTCTGCCTCATCATCCTCGCGAGCTTCTTCATCTACATGCCTCAGGCCCTTATAGGAATATGCCTGTCCAACCAGGCGACCAAGAGGGTCGCCTCGTCCGCCAACGGAATGGCCGGCATCCTGGGTTACGCCAGCACCGCCGTGTCCGGTCTGATGTTCGGCTACCTGGCCGACAAGTTCGGCTGGAACTCAGTCTTCGAGGTGGCCATCGCCCTGGGCATCGTCGGAGTGATCCTCTTCGCCATCGTCTGGAAGGCTCCGGCCGACGGCTATGAGAAGGCCGACAAACTTCTTGAGGAAGTCAAGAAGGAATATGAGGCCGGCGCGAGGTAGCCGAGTCGTGGCAGGTAGCCGTGGCAGGCAACCTGCTGGAAATCAATCAGAAAAGCAAAGGTCTGGTACGGAATTCCGTACCAGACCTTTGCTTAGTCACCACATTGTCAGGCGGTTAAATGCCACGGGCTAACGCTCCAGGAATGCGAAGTGGCCGGGGATGAAGCCGGTGTAGACGTACCATTTCCGCTGGCCTGAAGCTGAGTAGCAGTACAGGCAGCCGCTGGAGACATAGTTGCGGGCGTCGGCGATGTAGATGTCACCGTTGACAGGATGGACTGCGATGCCGTAAGGTGCGACGATCTCGCTCTCCGTACCGTCGGTGACGATCTGTTTGCCGACAACGCTTTCGGAAGCCACATCCACAACGGCGTAGCTGACTGTCGTGCTGGAAGTGACGTAACTATATTCACTGCTGTAGAGGTAGAGTTTGTCGTCCGCGATGGTGAAGTTGGCGACAGGAATGTCCATCGCCTTGGCAACCTTGTACTTGGCGCCGTCCTTCTCAAGGACATAGAGGTTCGAGGAGACATCGTAGTAGTTGCCGTTCGAAGAGACCCAGAGCCGGCCGTAGGAGTCGGCCTTGATGTGGCAGAGGTTGACGGCCACCTCGATGACATCCACGACCTTCATAGAAGCGAGATCGACAACGGACACGGTGTTGTCGTAGGTCGGGTAGTAATAGCCGCCCGAATTGGCCACGTAGGCCCTGTCGCCGACGATGGCGACCTCCTCCGGCTGGTAGCCGACCTCCACCTCGCCGACAACCTTGTAGGAATCCAGGTCGACCTTGAGCAGAGCGCCCTTCTGGTCAGGATGCTCGGACGAGAACTCCGAACCCGGACCGACATAGGCGGTGACATAGGCATAGTCACCGCTGAAGGCTATGCTGCGGCAGGAGGCGATGTCCACCTGGGCGATCCTCTTGGCGGTGGCGGCCTCCATCACCTCGACCTTGTGGGAGCCGTTGATGACCGCGAACAGCCTGCCGTCATAAATTTTGAGGTCGTTGCCGGTGTCGCCCAGACCTTTGACGGCCGTCGGGTTCACGCTGGCGTAGATGCCGCAGGAATATGAAGCCGTGCGGTAGTCGAGGAAATCAAGGTCGGCGCTGTTGCTGCCCATATTCCCTTCATTGAGGACATACAGTCCCGCCGGATCGGCGTCCGGGTCGGTCTCGAAGCCGAGCGGGCCGATTACCGGTTCTACAATCTTTTCTTCCTTGCGGCAGCCGCAGACAGCAGCCCCGAGGACGAGCGCGAGCGCTAAGATTCTGACAATTCTTTTCATGGTCTATGAATATCTTAAATTAATGAATATCAGATTTTATATCTTGAAAGGGATCACTTTTCTTAAAAACTCAAACTTGTGGTTATCCTGCAGTTGGTCTTGGGCATCGGATAGTTCAGCACCACCTCGTAGTCCTGCCCGAAGAGGTTGTTGACCTCCGCCAGGACCTTCAAGCCGCACCGGCCCAAGGTGAAGACCTTCTGCAGGGAAAGGTCGCTGGTGTACCACGGCTGGACATAGTTCCGGGGAATGTTCTCCTGCTGGGAGTACCTCTCGCCGGTGTAGATGAAACTGTAGTTGAGACTCCAGCCGCACCGCGTCAGGGACACCACGGCCGAGCCGCTGTGCCGCGGAATGTACGGAATCTGGTCACCGTAGTAGGAATCCGACGGGGCGGTGACATCGACAGCGTCCTGCCAGGTGTACCGCAGACGGACGACGGACTCCAGTTCCCCGAAAGACAGGCGGGTGTCAAGAGCGGCGTCCAGGCCGGTGATCCGCACCTCGCCAAGATTGAGCATCGTCCATCGGAACTGCTGGCCTTTCGGATAGGCTATGATCTTGTCGGTGACTCTGTTGCGGTAGCCGTCGACAGAGACCTCAACCCGGGGGTGAGCCAGCATATTCCTGAACTCCCGGGAGAATCTGGCACCCACGTTGAACTGGGTGGCATATTCAGGCTTCAAGGAGGCGTTGCCTATGTCGGTGTAGTAGAGGTCGTTGAAGGTCGGCATCCGGAACATCCGTTTCCAGAAAGCGCGCAGCGTCAGGTCGTGGCGGCTGAAAGGCTTGTAGGACAGGAAGAAAGCCGGAGTGGCGAGGGCTTTGTCAGGACTCGCCTCGAAGCGCTTTACCTTCTCGTGGACGAAGTTCCCCAGCACGCTTGCCTCCCCTTTCAGGCCGCCCAGCTCGAAGGCCGTGGCCAGAGCCACAAGATTGGTGAAACGGGTCGGGTACGGGAAGGTGCCGTCGTTCTCTGTCGGCAGGAAGTACTTGGCATCCAAGGTGTTCCACTGGAAGTCATAGGCCAGCGAGACCTCCCAGCCGTCTGTGATGCTGAAAAGATTGGCGCAGGAGGCGTAGAATTCCTTCTGCCAGTAGGAGTCGCTGATGGCTATGAGCCTCGAGTCCTGATTCTCGTAGTGCGTGTAGTCGGCGGCGTACTTGGCGTTCAGAAGGGTCTGCAGCCACTTGTTCCACCGGTTGCGGAAACTTCCCTGCACGAACGAGTCGGAGTCCCACAGCCGTTCCTCTCGGCCGAACACGTTGCTCACGACCGCCCCCGGCACGCCCCGCCTCGAGTTGTAGGAATATGCTCGCAGATTCCACCGGCCGGAGGGCAGCGCGCCGTGCAGCGAGGCCTCGACGCGGGTGGCGTCCACATCGCCGTTCCGCCTCACGGCCGTGGTGTCGTAGGCGGTCAGCCCATCGGAGCCGGTCGTCCGGTAACGGAACCTGTACTTGCCCGTGGCCTTGGTCCACTCGCCGCTCAGAGACGCGCTCAAGGCCGGTGAGATTTTATATTCAGTACGGAAAGAAGGATTGACGAGGCCGAAGGATCCGATCTTGAAAGTCGCTTTGGCGTTGAACCGCCGTCCGGCCTCGAAACGGGGCCTGCGGGTGGTGATGTAGATCGTGCCCGAGGCTCCGAAGTCCTTGGCTGACTGGAGGATGTCGCTTTTCTGGCCGTTGTGGAGGCTGATCTGCTCGACATCGTCGAGGGAGAAGCGGCCGAGGTCGACCTGGCCGTTCTGGGCGTTGCCGAGCTGGATGCCGTCGTAGAAGACAGCCGAGTGGTTCGTGCCGAGGGAGCGGATGTTAACCGTCTTGAGGCCGCCCACTCCGCCGTAGTCCTTCAGCTGGACTCCCGAGAAACAACGCAGCGCGTCGGCCACGGAAAGGCTGCCGAGTCTTTGCAGTTCCTCTCCCTCAAGTGTCTGTGCCGGAATGACTTCCCTGTACCTGTACCCGTCCGGAACTCCGATGACGACGGCCTCCTTCAGGACACGGGTGCTGTCATTCCGCTCGGCGGACAAAGTGTCCTGCCGCACGGAAGTCTGCCCGGCCAGGGACAACGGAACGCCTTCCCGGCCGGCCACTGTGGACCTGCCGGAAGTCTGCGCTGACAAAGCCAACCCGCATCCCGACAGGAAAGCGAGCGCTATGAGACGGTATATTCGTTTCATAAAAAAACTATCCAGCCGCTGTCCGTGATCCCGCGGACGGGCGGTTGTCCGTAATTGTGGAGGCAGGTCTTCTGACTTGTCCCGGAAGCGGCGCCTTCCCGGCCTTCGGACCCGAAGATCCCTGCCAGTGGCGAAAGAATGCCGCATCCTGTTTCTGGGCTTACAGCAGCGGGTACTGTTCCGGTTTCCCACCGGATTCCCTTTTGATCGCCAGCGGCGGATTCCGCCCGGCGAACCTTCACAACGGGACAAAGATACTGTATTTTTTAATAACTTTGCGTCATGAAACGAATAGCACTTGCAGTAACCGCAGCGTTACTTACCGCCTTCTGCGCCACCGCGCAGACAAAGGTCCTGTCCCACAGAGGATTCTACACCCATCCGGGATCGTTCGAGAACACCCTGACCAGCCTCGCCGGGGCCCAGAAGCTCGCCGTCGACGCCGTTGAACTCGACGTCCACCTCACCACCGATGACTCTCTCGTGATCGTCCACGGGCCGAAAATCCCCGGCACGAAGTACGAGGATGTCCAGAAACTGGACTACGCCACTGTGAAAAGCTGCACCCTTCCGAACGGCGACAAAGTCCCTTCGCTCAGGGAGTATTTCACCCAGGCGAAGAAGACCCCCGGCCTGACCCTCTTCCTCGAGATGAAGGCGCACCCTACCCCTGAAAGGGAAACGCAGCTCGCGGAGAAAGTGCTGGCCCTCTGCGATGAGATGAATATGTACGACCAGATCACCTTCATCTCTTTCAGCGACCATCTCTGCGACGAGGTTCTGCGTCTGCATCCGGGAGCGGAGGTGATTCCGATCTCGTCCAAGAAAAAGTACACCGTGGCCGAACTGAAGGCCAAGGGCTACGCCGGAGTGTCCTACAACTACAATGTCGCCATCAAAGAGCCGCGTCTTCTGGACGAGCCGCACGAGGCCGGTCTCAAGACAGTCGTCTGGCCGGTGAACAACTACGACCTCGCCGATTTCGCGATAAGGCACAAGGCGACCTATGTGTCCTCCGACCAGCCGCAGGGAATGAAGCGCTTCATGGATTCCATCAGGGAACTCAACTGGAAGCAGGAGAAGAAGCTGATTGTCTTCGACCTCGACGGCACGCTGACCCAGCACAAGACCCAGATCACGCCTGCCAACAAGGCTGTCCTGGACACCCTGGCCAAGCGCTACGACCTTCTGATGGCCGGCGGCGGCGGATGCGAGAGGATCTACAAGCAGCTTAATGAATATCCCATCACGATTCTCGGCAACTACGGTATGGAGGAAAGCCACATCGTCGACGGCGAGTTCAAGATCGTGCGCGAGGAGAAATGCCCGGCCGACAAGAAATTCTTCGAGAAGTCCTGCGACGCCCTGCGCAAGAAGTACGGCTACACCGACTACAAGGGCGAGTCGGTCGAGTACCACGAATCCGGAATGGTGACGTTCAGCATCCTCGGCACGAAGGCGGACAAGGCCGACAAACTGGCCTTCGACCCGGACAAGGTCAAGAGACGCGCCATGTTCCCGGAAGCCAAGGAGATATTCAAAGACTACTCAGTCTTCATCGGCGGCACGACCTCGCTCGACATCACCCCGAAGCAGTACAACAAGTTCGACGCTGTGATGCGCTACGCCGCCGAACACGGATATTCAATGGACCAGATCCTTTTCGTCGGTGACGATTTCGCCGACGGAGGCAACGACAGCCAGATCCGCCTCGGAGGCATGGACTACATCCGCATCGACGATTTCACCCGTCTGCCGGAGAAACTCGAGTTCCTGTTCTAGGCCATAAACCGATAAAGTCAAAAAAAATTGCCGACTTTCTGATTTGATTTCATAACTTGCGCCGTCTTTTTGAAAAGCAGTTGTTCAAGACAATTTAAAGACAATGATTTTGGAAGCCCACACATACCGACAGCAGCGTCAGCAGCAGTCAGCCCAGAGCCAGCAGGCCCTGAGCGCTTTCGTGTGTGCCGGTCTGCCAGCCTGACGGCATATTCATAAAAGAAAGTTTATTATGATTTAAATATGAAGGCTGGCCTTTACGGGTCAGTCTTCTTTTTTTTTGAAGCCGCCGCACAGAAGTTTGAGTTCAACATCACAACATAAAGTTTTAGGAAATACATACCCTTTAACAAATAAACAACATTATGAGTATTGACAGATTTGATCTGGTGAAGGAATCCTTCGAGAAGAAGGCTGTTCCGGCTGAATGTCCTGAAGGCAAGACCTCCGACTACTACGGAGAACTGGTCTTCGACCGTCCGAAGATGCACAAGTATCTGGACGCCAAGACTCTCAGCGCGCTGCTCGACTGCATCGACAACGGCAAGTCCCTTGACAGGGCCACCGCCGACGGTGTGGCCAAAGGAATGAAAGAGTGGGCTATGGAGCACCACGTGACCCACGTGACCCACTGGTTCCAGCCTCTGACCGAGGGTACGGCCGAAAAGCACGACTCCCTGATCGACTACGACGGCAAGGGCGGAGTCATCGAGACTTTCGACGGCAAGTCGCTCGCCCAGCAAGAGCCTGACGCCTCTTCCTTCCCGAACGGAGGAATCAGGGCCACGTTCGAGGCCCGCGGCTACACCGCCTGGGACCCGACCTCTCCTGTGTTCATCATCGATGACACACTCTGCATCCCTACCGTGTTCATCTCCTACACCGGCGAGGCTCTGGACTACAAGACCCCTCTGAAGAAGGCGCTCAAGGCCGTTTCCGATGCGGCTCTTCCGATCTGCCGCCTCTTCGACAAATCTGTCTCCAAAGTCTACTCCTATCTCGGATGGGAGCAGGAATATTTCCTTGTGGACGAGTCACTGTACGCCGCCAGGCCTGACCTGATGATCACCGGCCGCACTCTGATGGGGCACAACTCCTCCAAGAACCAGCAGCTGGACGACCACTATTTCGGAGCGATTCCTTCCCGCGTGGCAGAGTTCATGCGCGACCTTGAGATCGCCGGACACCGCCTCGGGATTCCGCTCAAGACAAGGCACAACGAGGTCGCTCCTAACCAGTTCGAGCTGGCCCCTATCTTCGGCGAGACCAACCTGGCCAACGACCAGAACCAGATCGTGATGAACCTTATGAACACCATCGCCCGCAAGCACGGGTTCGTCGTCCTGCTCCACGAGAAGCCTTTCGACGGAGTCAACGGTTCAGGCAAGCACAACAACTGGTCGCTCGGCACCGACACCGGCACGATGCTGCTCGCCCCGGGCAAGGACGCCAAGGGTAACCTCCAGTTCGTGACCTTCTTCGTCAACGTGCTGGCCGCCGTTCAGAAGCACAACGCCCTGCTCAAGGCCTCCATCGCCTCCGCCACCAACGCCCATCGTCTCGGCGCCAACGAAGCCCCGCCAGCAATCGTGTCGGCCTTCCTCGGCAAGACCATGACCGATGTCCTGCGCAAACTCCTTGTGGTTCCTTCCGACACCCCTATCGAGATCGCCGGCAAGAAAGGCAAGAGCGTGGGCCTCGTGGAGATCCCTGAGATCTTCATCGACAACACCGACCGCAACAGGACCTCTCCGTTCGCGTTCACGGGCAACCGCTTCGAGTTCCGCGCCGTCGGCTCGATGGCCAACTGCGCCGGAGCTATGACGACCCTCAACGCGGCCGTGGCCGAGCAGCTCGCGGCCTTCAAGAAGAGCCTCGACACTGAACTCGCCGGCGGCAAACCGCTGAATGTCGCCATCCTTGACACCCTGAAGCCTATCATCGCTTCCGTCATCGACACCGTCTGCTTCGACGGCAACGGCTACACCGACGAATGGAAGGAAGAAGCCAAGAGGCGCGGACTCGACACCGAGACCAGCGTGCCTGAGATGATCAAAGTCTTCACGGCCCCTGCTTCAGTCAAGATGTTCAAGGAGACCGGAGTCTACACTGAAAAGGAACTCCAGGCCCGCAACGAGGTCAAGTGGGAGACCTACACCAAGAAGATCCAGATCGAGTCCCGCGTGATGGGAAGGATGGCCATCAACCACATCATCCCTGCCGCGCTCGACTACAAG
This sequence comes from bacterium, assembly GCA_963649695.1. Lineage (GTDB taxonomy): Bacteria > Bacteroidota > Bacteroidia > Bacteroidales > UBA932 > Cryptobacteroides. The sequence continues at coordinate 19,032 of CAVJKE010000003.1, read as the reverse complement.
TCCAAACTGCTCCAGGAAGTGGCGCTCAGCAAGACCGTCTTCGGCGGCACGGACGAGTGCAAGGAGGAGGTCTACCTCATCAAGAGCATCTCCAAATATGTCGACCAGATCCGCGAGCTTGCCACCGCGATGGTGGAGGCCCGCAAGAAGGCCAACGCCCTGACCGATGAATATGCCAAAGCGGTAGCCTACCACGAGATCGCTGAGAGTCTCTTCACTCTCCGCCGTCCTATCGACAAGCTAGAGGAGATCGTGGACAACCGCACCTGGCCGCTTCCTAAGTACAGAGAGCTTCTGTTCATCAGCTAATCCGGCGGCTGACGGCTGCCCGGGAAGGTTCGCTGGACCGTGGCAGACAACCGCTTGACTGTCAAGCAATAAAGCAAAGGTCTGGTCGAGATTCTTCGACCAGACCTTTGCTTATTTCACTTATATTCAGCTACTTATCTGCCACGGCTTCCGCTTACAGCAGCGGGGCGAAGAGGCGGACAAGGCTTTCCAGAAGACGGGAGTGCCACGGACGGGCCGCCCACTCCTCGAGCGTCAGTTCCCTGCAAAGCTTCAGGTCGGACAGGAATATTCCTTTGTTCAGCAGGGCGGTCTGCTCATCGTAGATGTAGGTGTTGACCTCGTAGTTGATGGTGAAGCTCCTGTAGTCCAGATTGGCCGACCCGACGCTTGACAGGTAGTCGTCGCAGACGAAGGTCTTGGAGTGGATGAACTCCCCTTTTCTAAGGAATATCCTGACTCCGGCCAGTAGAGCCTCCTCGTAGTAGGCCTTGTTCGCAGGCCGCATAAGCAGATTGTCAGCCACTTCCGGCAGCATAAGCCTGACATCCACGCCGCAGAGAGCGGCCGTCTTCAAGGCATCCATCACCGGCTCGGGCGGCACGAAGTAAGGTGTCTGGAGGTAGATGTACTTCCTGGCGTGCTGGAGGATCCATTCGTAACTCAGCTGGAGAATCGGCAGCGGAAGGTCCGGCTCGTCAGGCACTATCTGCATCAGTTTGCCTTTCAGGACAGGTTGGACCGCATTGAAATCAATCTCTTCCGGTAGCGGAGCCCGAGTTCCGGAAGCCGGAGAGTCCGGCCTGACCTCAACTTCCGGCACTACCGCCGGAGATCCGGACGCAACCCCGGCATCAGGCCCGGGAGCGTCAGGGCAAGGCACGCCGGCCGGGCAGGCCTCGCAGGAGGCTGCCGGGACCATGGCCATCGGATAGTACTCGACCATCTTGCGGTCGATCGTACCGCCGCCGGTCAGCCAGGAATCCAGGAAAGTGTACTGGAGAGTGGCCACGGCCGGACCGGTGATCCGCAGATGGGTGTCCCGCCACAATTTGAAATAGTGGTCGTTGATGTTCATCCCGCCCGTGTAGCCGACCTTCCCGTCGATCACGACTATCTTCCTGTGGTTGCGATAGTTGAGTTTCGTGGCGAAATCCAGCAGATGCTGCCGCGGATTGGTGAACTTGACAACCTCCACGCCGGCCTTCTCCATCTCGGCGTAGTAACTCGGCTTGATCGGGAAATTGGCGATGTTCTCGTGAAGGAAACGTACTTTGACCCCTTCGGCGGCCTTCTGCATCAGCAGCCGGCGGATGGCCTTGCTGCCCTTGTCGTCGCCGAAATGGAAATATTCAATGTGGATGGATTCTTTGGCGGCGAGGATGTCCTGACGCAGCAGCTCGAACTTCCGCCGGCCGGTCGTGATGACCTCGATGTCGTTGCCGGCCGTCACAGCCGGACGGGTGTCGGACCGCAGAAGCTTCGCCAGAGGGCGGAAATCCTCCCGGATTCCGTCAAGAAGGCCGTCGCCGAAAAGCACCTTGTCAAGTTCGGGGGTCGTCCCGGCGGCGAAAAGGTTCTTGTACCTCTGGTGCCGGCGGTTGAACACCCAGTGATGCCGGTAGTTTATGCCGAAGGTGAAGTACAGGACCAGCCCGATGACAGGCAGTACGGCGATGATCAGCAGCCACGCGAACTTTCTCCCCGAATCACCGTTGTCGAACAGGATGACCGTGACGACACCGACGATCAGCAGAGCGTAAAGAACCGTGAGAATCCACTGAAGCATATTCCTAAACTATCTCTCCGATCAGGGTGGCGGAGGTGCAGGAAAGGATCTTCACGTCCACATAGTCGCCGGCCTTGTGGCCGCGGCCCGGGAAGACGCACATCTTGTCGCTGCCCGAACGGCCGCAAAGTTCCTCCGGGTTCTTCTTTGAAGGTCCCTCGACAAGGACCTTGAATGTCTTTCCGATGTCATTCTGGTTGCTCTTCAGGCTCAGCTCGCTCTGAAGGGCGATGATCTCGTTCAGCCTCCTTGTCTTCACCTCGAGCGGCACGTCGTCCGGGTAGTGTCTCGCGGCGATCGTCCCCGGCCTCTCGGAGTAGTAGAACATGTAGGCGTAGTCGAAGCCCACCTTGCGGAAGAGTTCCAGGGTCTGGAGGTGGTCCTCCTCGGTCTCGGAGCAGAAGCCGGCGATCACGTCGGTGGTGATACCGCAGTCCGGCAGCACCTCGCGGATCTTTCTCACCCTCTCGAGGTACCACTCCGAAGTGTAGCGCCTCCTCATCTTCTCCAACATCCTGTCGCTGCCCGACTGCACCGGCAGATGAATATGGTCGCAGATGTTGTCGTGGCGCGCCATCGTCTCGATGAGTGCGTCGCTGATGTCCTTAGGATGGTTGGTGGCGAACCTGACCCTTAGCTCAGGGCTGACTCCGGCCACCATCTCGAGAAGCTGCGGGAAATCGCAGGTCTGAGTCCCGTCGGCGGACTTCCAGTTGTAGGAATCCACGTTCTGGCCCAGCAGGGTGACTTCCTTGTAGCCCTTGCTGAAGACATCCCGGGCCTCGTCCACGATGGTCCGCGGGTCACGGCTCCTCTCGGCCCCTCTGGTGTAAGGCACGACGCAGTAGGAACAGACATTGTTGCAGCCTCGCATTATCGAGATGAAGGCCGAGACTCCGTTCCTGTCGGTCCTGACAGGGACGATGTCGGCGTAGGTCTCCTCGTGGGAGAGCATCACGTTGATCTGCGGCTTGTCCGGAGCGATGTCCCTCAGCAGGGCCGGCAGGGTCCTGTAGGAATCAGGACCGGCCACAAGGTCGACCTTGTGGGTGTCCAGTAGCTTGTCCTTCAGCCTCTCGGCCATGCAGCCGACGATGCCCACGACCACCTTGTCCCTCTTCTCCTTCTGCTTGTGGAACACCTCGATCCTGCCCCAGATCCTCTGCTCGGCGTTGTCACGCACCGAACAGGTGTTGGCGAGGATCACGTCCGCCTCGTCGATGGACTCCGTCCTCTCGTAGCCTTCTTTCCCGAGAATCGAGAAAATCACCTCAGAGTCACCGACGTTCATCTGGCAACCGTAGGTCTCTATATAGATTTTTTTGCTCATTGCACGATTGTTGTCTAATGCTGTTGTCTAATGCTGTAGTCTTGTGCAAAGATATGGATTTTTCCTCTAATTAGGATTTTTGATTATCTTTGTGACAACGGTCTTCAATGAACGGCCGGGAAAATTGAAGTTATGAAACGGAAAATCATAGGATTGTTCATCGCTCTGGCGGCCTGCGTGGCCCTCGCCGGGTGCGGTGTGTCGAAAGTGAAGGACATAAAGATGACCTCCTGCGGTCTGGAATCATATTCATTGAAAGGGCTGAGGGGCATCGACGCGGTCCTCGCGGTCGGGATCGACAACCCGACATTCGCGTTCAAGATCATGGATGTCAGCGGAGTCGTGAAGTACAACGGCGAGGATTTCGCCACCTACACGGCCGACTCCCTCTGCGTCGACAAGAAGTGCGTCAAGGTCTATGAGCTGCCCTGCACCGCCACCCTCAACGACGGAGTGAGCCTCTCCCGGCTGCTCCAGATCGCGAAAAAAGGCTCTCTGGAGGGCTTCACCACGGATGTGGACGCGACCGTGAAGCTCAAGAGCGGAGCGGGTACCACCCTCCATTTCAAAGACATCGACCTTAAAGAAATGACTGAATAGTTTATGAATATCTTTTCTCACAAACTGACAGCTGTCCTGATTCTGGTCCTGTCCGCGGCCGCGGCCACCCCGCTTTTCGGCCAGGAGAAACCGGACTCTGTGGTCATCCGGCGCAGCGCCCTGATGGATTCCACGCTGGCCGGAAAGAGCATATTCAACCTCCTCGCCGCCGAAGGCAGCGGCGGAGCGACGGCCACGGTACACCAGTCGGACAAGATCCGGCAGGCCTTCGCCTCGCACATCGCCTCGAACCCGTCGAAAAGTTCGACAGGATTCCGCGTCAGGATATTCAATGACAACAAGCAGACTTCCAGGAACGACTCGCAGACCGCTCTCACGCGTTTCGAAGGGATGTTCCCCGGCATACCTGCGTACCGGACATATTCAAACCCGTTCTTCCGTGTCACGGTCGGGGATTTCCGCACCAGGTCGGAAGCGATGCACATCCTGCAGCAGGTGAAGTCCGCTTTCCCGACCGCGTTCATCGTCAAGGAGACCATAGGCTACCCGGTCGTTGACCGGCATCATTCCTACACGGTCGAGGCAGTGGAGACAGATAACCAGGAATAGACCATGAACAAGCAGGGACTCGGACTCGAACTCAAGCAGACACAGAAGCTTTCTCCGCTTCAGATCCAGACCATCAAGCTCATAGAGATGCCGGTGCTGGACCTGGAGCAGAAGGTCAAGTCCGAGCTTGAGAACAACCCGGTGCTGGACGACGACCCGGCCCCGGCCAAGGAGGAGGAGAACGACGACGAGCCTAAGGACATCTCGCTGGACGAACTCGACCGCGACGACCCCATCCCTTCCTACAAACTCCGCGTCAACAACTACGGCAAGGATGAAAGGCCGCAGTACAACACCTTCTCAGTCAAGGAAAGTTTCACGCAAAGCCTTCTGGAACAGCTCGGCTACCGCAGACTCTCGAAGCACGACCACGACGTGGCCGCGTTCATCATCGGCAGCCTCGACAGCGACGGCTATCTCCGCAGGGACATCGACAGCCTGGTCGACGACCTCGCCTTCAAGGCGAACATCACTTCGACTCCGGAAGAGGTCGAGAGGATGCTGAAGGTCATCCAGGAGTTCGAGCCGGCGGGAGTCGGGGCGAGAGACCTGAGGGAATGCCTGATCCTCCAGCTGAACGCACAGAAGCAGACCGACCTCGTCAAACTGACGGTAAGGATTCTGACGGAAAGCTTCAACGAGTTCTCCAACAGGCATTTCCAGAAGATAATGACCAAGTACGGCCTGAGCGAGGACGAGATGAAGGCCGTGATGGGAAAGATCGTCAAACTGAACCCTGCCCCGGGCGGCCAGATCGACGACACCTACTCGGACCAGGCGCAGCAGATCGTCCCTGACTTTGTCCTCAAGCTTGAGGACGGGGAGCTCAAACTCACGATGCCGCGGTTCAACATCCCGGAGATCAGGCTGAACAAGAGGTACGCCGAGTTTCTCGCCGAGGCCCAGGGATCCTCTGACCGGCAGAAGAAAGAGGCCGTCACCTTCGTCAAGCAGAAGCTGGACTCCGCCAAGTGGTTCGTGGAAGCCCTCAAGCAGCGCTACAACACTCTGGAAAGCACGATGAAGGCCATCGTGGACTACCAGCACGACTACTTCATCGACGGAGACGAGTCACACCTCAAGCCTATGGTCCTGAAGGACATAGCCGAAAGGACGGGCTACGACATCTCGACCATCTCCAGGGTTGTCAACAGCAAGTACATCGAGACCCATTTCGGCATCTACCCTCTGAAGTATTTCTTCTCGGAAGGTCTTGAGAACCAGGAAGGTGAAGAGGTCTCCACCCGCGAGCTCAAGAAGGCTCTCCGCGAGTGCGTGGACGCAGAGGACAAGCGCAAGCCTCTGACCGACGACCAGCTGGTGGCCGAGATGAACAAGAGGGGCTACAAGGTCGCGAGGCGCACAATCGCCAAGTACCGCGACCAGCTCGACATCCCGAAGGCAAGGCTGAGGAAAAATCTATAGCCGGTCCGTATTCCGGCCGCCGCGCTTCACGGTCACTACCCTGTCGTCGGCGAAGCTGAAATAGCAGTCGTCACAGATGATTATGTGGTCGAGAAGAGCTATGTCGCAGGTGTTGGCGGCCTCCTTCAGCTTGGCCGTGGCCGAAAGGTCGCTCCGGCCGGGACGGGGATTCCCGGAAGGATGGTTGTGCACCAGGACAATCCCGCTGGCCCTCTTGTCGATGGCCTTTTTCATTATCACCTTCGGGTCCACGACGGTGGAAGTCAGGCCTCCGGAACTGACCATCTCCTTGTGGATGACGTAGTTGGCCCTGTTCAGGAGGATGATCCAGGACTCCTCGTGCTTCAAGCCCAGCAGATGCGGCAGCATCAGTCTGTACACGAATTCCGGATCGGTCAGCGAAACCTTCTCTATTCCAGGATCTTCCAGGCAGCAGCGCTTCCCTAGCTCGAAAGCCGCGGCGATGGACGCGTACTTGACGCTTCCGATGCCGCCGATCTCCTTCATACGGGCGGCGTCCATCCCCGCCACGGCGGAAAGTTTCCCATCGTTCTCCGCCAGAAGCCGGTTCGCCACCTCAAGCACGTTCTCCTTCCTTGTCCCCGAACCGATGAGGATGGCCAGCAGCTCGGCGTTGCTCATCGATTCCGCTCCTTTGGCGAGCATCTTCTCCCGCGGCCTCTCATCCGCGCACAAATCTTTCATCTTCATAGTCCAAGAATATGTTTTATGAATTTAAGTTTCGCATGTGCGAAACACCTTATTTCCCGTCACCCAAAGGCATAAGGCGACGGCGGCAAGATACGCCATAAAAACAGAAAAAAACTTAAGAAACATAAAATGTTCCCTAAGTTTTTCTGTTTTTTAGCCTGTTTATCGCAGGACGATAAGACTATTTTCTTTCGATGACCTTCTTGGCGGCCTCGATGATGTGGGCGGCGTCGATGCCGTAGGCTGTCATCAGCTCGCCAGGAGTGCCGCTCTGGCCGAACTCATCCTTGCCGTTGACATATTCAACAGGCTTCGGAGAGGTGCCGCAAAGCACGCCGGCCACCAGTTCGCCAAGGCCGCCCGCCATGTTGTGCTCTTCGGCGACAACCACGGCTCCGGTCTTGATGGCGGAAGCGAGAACCGTCTTGGTGTCAAGAGGTTTGATGGTGGCGATGTCGATCACCTCGGCGCAGATGCCCTCGGCCTCGAGAGCCTCGGCGGCCTGGAGAGCCTCCCAGACCATATGTCCGGTGGCGATGATGGTGACATCCTTGCCCTCGTTGAGGACATAGGCCTTGCCGATCTCGAACGGCTCGTCAGGAGTGAAGTCAGCGACCTTCGGTCTGCCGAAACGAAGGTAGACAGGGCCGTCGTAGGCGGCGGCAGCGATCACTGCGTTCTTCGTCTGGGTCCAGTCGCAAGGATTCAGCACGACCATTCCCGGAAGGACGCGCATAAGCGCGATGTCCTCCATCGTCTGGTGTGTGGCTCCGTCCTCGCCGAGGGTGATTCCGGCGTGGGAGGAAGCGATCTTCACATTGGTCTTGCCGTAGCAGACCTCCATCCTGATCTGGTCGTAGACGCGCCCGGTGACGAACTCGGCGAAAGATCCGGCGAAAGGCACCTTGCCGGCGATAGCCATTCCTGAGGCCACTCCGATCATGTTGGACTCGGCGATTCCGCACTCGTAGAATCTGTCAGGGAACTCGGCCGCGAAAGCGTCCATCTTGAGTGAGCCTTTAAGGTCGGCAGTCAAAGCCACGACCCTTGAGTCAGCCTTTCCGGCTTCAAGAAGGCCGGCTCCGAAACCGCTGCGGGTGTCCTTCTTTCCTCTATCGGTGTATTTTTTCATGATATTCCTAAATTAAAAGTCTCCCAAGGTCTCCTCAAGCTGGCCCATAGCGTTCTCGCACTGCTCGGCTGAAGGAACGCTGCCGTGCCACTTGTGCGTGCCGGCCATAAAGTCCACTCCGTGACCCATCTCGGTCTTGAACAGGATCATCTTCGGTTTGCCGTTGCCGGCTCCGGCCTTTGCCTGCGCGAAGGCCTCGAGGATCTTCTCCATGTCGTGTCCGTCGGCGACGATGGTCTCCCAGCCGAAAGATTCCCACTTGGCCTTGAGGTCGCCCAGACCGGCCACTGACTCGGTCGTGCCGTCGATCTGCTGACCGTTCCAGTCAGTCATCGCGATCAGGTTGTCCACCTTGTGATGCGCGGCGAACAGAGCGGCTTCCCAGATCTGTCCCTCCTCGGTCTCACCGTCTCCGCAAAGGACGAAGACGTTCTCAGGCTCGTTGTCAGCCTTCTTGGCGAGAGCCACGCCGGCCGCCACTGAGAGACCCTGTCCGAGGGAACCCGCCGCCTGGGTGATGCCAGGAAGGCCTTTCCTGACTGAAGGATGGCCCTGGAGACGGCTGCCGTACTTACGGAAAGTTCCGAGCTCGGAAGCAGGGAAATAACCGGCCCTCGACAGGATGGAGTAGTACATCGGAGTGAGGTGGCCGGCGGAGAGGATGAACACATCCTGACCCTTTCCGTCGCGCGTCCAGGTCTCTGGATTCTGTTTCATTACATTGAAGTACAGCGCTGTCATGAAGTCAGTGCTGCTCATCGACCCGCCCGGGTGGCCGGAGTTGGCCTTCACGACCATCCTGATGATGTCCCTTCTGATCTGGGAGGCGGTCTTTTTGAGTTCTTCTATCGACTGCATTTTCTATTTGATATTTTGAATTTGATTTATGCTAATTAGCCATCAGAATGCAAATATAAATCTTTTTTATCTCACGGAGAAATTTTACCTTTGTTTGTTCAAGCGGCCCGGCGGACGGGCGGTTTGAGACCAGAATAGAATTTTAAACTCATTAATTAATGGCACACGTAGTTATAATGCCCAAACAAGGGCAGTCTGTGGAAAGTTGTATCGTCACTGAATTCAAGAAGAAGGTAGGAGACAAGGTCGCCGTGGGCGACGTGCTCTTCAGCTATGAGACCGACAAAGCCTCGTTCGACGAGGAGGCCAAGGTCGAAGGCACCGTCCTCGCCTGCTTCTTTGCCGACAACGACGAGATCCCTTGCCTGACCAACGTGATGGTCATCGGCGAACCGGGAGAATCCTTCTCTGAATATGCTCCTTCAGGAGCGGCCCCTGCCGCCGGCGAGACTCCTGCCGCCGCTCCAGCCGCCTCCGAGGCTGTTTCAGAAGCCCCGAAGACGGCCGAGACCCCTGCCGTTCCAGCAGGGACGGTGACCGCCGGCGCCCCTGTCTCTCCGCGCGCCCGCAAACTTGCCGCCGAGAAAGGCGTGGACACCGCCCAGGTGGCCGGCTCAGGCCCTCACGGACGCATCATCGAGCGTGACATCATCGCCGCCCAGGGCGCTCCTAAGTCAGGTCTCGCCAAGGCCATGATGGCTGACGGAGGCCTCCAGGCCCCTGCCGCGGGCACCGGTCTCGGAGGAATGGTCAAGGGTTCCGACCTGAAGGTCTGGAAGCCTACCCACACCGAGAATCTTGCCGGAGAAGGCGAGGAGTTCAAGGTCGAGAAGATGTCCAACATGCGCAAGCTCATCGCCAAGTCGATGTACAACTCCCTGCAGAACACAGCCCAGCTCACACATATGCTCGGAGCGGACGCCCGCAGGATCCAGGCTCTCCGCAAGAAGGCCAAGAAGGCTCTCGAAGAAGGGAAGATCGACGCCAACATCACGATCAACGACTTCGTCTGCTACGCCGTCATCAAGGCTCTCAAGAAGTTCCCTAAGGTCAACTCACACTGCCTCGGGGACGCCATGAGGCTCTTCAACGTCGTGAACCTCGGCTGCGCCGTGGACACGGAGCGCGGACTCATGGTCCCTTGCGTCAAGCACGCCGAGGACCTGAACATCATCGGTCTGAGCAAGGCTCTCAAGAAGGTGGCCGAGGACTGCAAGAAGGGTTCCATCAACCCTGACCTGCTTTCGGCCGAGGGCGCTTCCTTCACCGTCTCCAACCTCGGAGGCTTCGGAGTGGAGTGGTTCACCCCTGTCATCAACGTGCCTCAGAGCGCCATCCTCGGCGTCGGCACGATCGTTCCGCGTCCTAAGGACCTGGGAGCCGGAGTCTACGCTTTCGTCCCTTACCTCGGTCTGTCCCTGACCTATGACCACAGGGCTCTGGACGGCGGCGAGGCCACACGCTTCCTCAAGCAGGTGGCCGTCGAGATCGAGAACCTCGAAGTCGAATTCTAATTAACTGAATATTAAGAAAATCACAATATGTACGATTTAGCAATCATCGGTGGCGGCCCAGGTGGATACGTGGCCGCCGAGAGAGCCGGAGCGGCCGGCCTCAAAGTCGTTCTCTTTGAAAGGAAATCACTCGGAGGAGTCTGCCTCAACGAAGGCTGCATCCCTACCAAGACACTCCTGTACAGCGCCAAGGTCTACAACTACGCCCTCACCGGCGACCACTACGGCGTCTATGTGAAGGAGCCTTCCTTCGACTACGCCAAGATCGTGGCCCGCAAGGACAAGGTCGTGAAAAAACTCGTCGGCGGAGTCAAGCTGGCGATGAAGTCCAACAACGTCGAGGTCGTGGCCGCAGAGGCGATGATCCAGGGCCGTGACGCCGAAGGGATCAAGATCACCGCGGCTGAACAGACATATTCAGCGAAGAATCTTCTGGTCTGCGCAGGCTCAGAGGCCGCCGTGCCTCCGTTCCCTGGCCTCAAAGAGGCCGGCGACGTGATCGTCACCAACCGCGAGATCCTCGCTATGAAGGAGCAGCCGAAGGAGATCGTCGTCATCGGCGGCGGTGTCATCGGTATGGAGTTCGCCGCCTTCTTCAGCACCCTCGGCACGAAAGTCACTGTCGTCGAGATGCTTCCGAAGATCCTCGGCCCTCTTGACGATGAGATCAGCGCGATGCTTCAGAAGATCTACGCCAAGCGCGGCGTGAACTTCTGCCTCAAGTGCAAGGTCACCGGAGTCGAAGGCAACACCGTTGTCTATGAAGACGCCGAAGGCAAGGTGCAGAGAGTCAGCGGCGACAAGATCCTCGTCTCCGTCGGCCGCAGGGCCAATCTCACCGGCTACGGCCTTGAGAACCTCGGAGTCGAGATGCTCCTCAACCGCGGCGGAAGACCTTGCGGAATCAAGGTGGACGAGAAGATGCGCACCAACATCCCTGGAGTCTACGCGGCGGGCGACGTGACCGGCTTCTCGATGCTCGCCCACACAGCGAGCCGCGAGGGCGAGGTGGCCGTCAACAACATCCTCGGCAAGGCCGACAGGATGCGCTACGACGCCATCCCGGGCATCGTCTACACCAACCCCGAGGTCGCAGGAGTCGGCCTCACCGAAGAGCAGGCCAAGGCTTCCGGCAAGGAATATTCAGTCGTCAAGCTCCCTATGGCCTACGCCGGCCGCTTCGTGGCCGAGAACGAAGGCGGTGAAGGAATATGCAAGATCATCGTCGGCAAGAAGTACCACGAGGTTCTGGGCGTGCACATGCTCGGCAACCCTTGCTCGGAGATCATCCACAGCGCCTGCATCGCCATCGAGTCCGAGATGACCCTCGAGCAGCTCAAGGAGGTCGTCTTCCCTCACCCGACCGTCTCCGAGATCATCAAGGAGACAGCCTTCTCCCTTAAATAACCGACACTGGAACAAATAACATTAAAAGAATACTAAAATGCCAAAAGCGCTTTACATCGATCCTAACGAGACCCTGCGTCCGAAGGACCACGTCCTGAAGCTCCCGGAAATCCCTGTGATGAAGTACAACAAGACCGTCAAGGAAGAGCTCAAGGAAGGTAATTTCAGCAAGGAGGACCTCCTCCGCATCTACCGCGACATGTCCTACATCCGCGAGTTCGAGACAATGCTCAACCTTGTCAAGACCACGGGCGGCTACAACGGAGTGGCCTACAACAACCCGGGTCCGGCCCACCTTTCAGCCGGCCAGGAGGCCGCCGCCGTCGGTATGGCTTACTGCCTCGACACAAATGACTTCATCTTCGGATCGCACCGTTCCCACGGCGAGATTCTCGCCAAGGGTCTGCGTTCCATCCAGATTCTTCCAGAGGACGAACTCAAGAAGGTCATGGAGGAGTTCTGGAACGGAGCCACTCTGAACGTCGCCAAGAAGGCATATTCAGGGAATGACACCAAGGAACTCGGTATCCGCTTCCTCCTCTACGGAGCGATGGCCGAGATCTTCGCCCGCACCACCGGTTTCAACAAGGGTCTGGGCGGATCAATGCACACCTTCTTCACTCCTTTCGGCATCTACCCGAACAACGCCATCGTGGGCGGTTCAGGCTCGATCGCCGTCGGCGCGGCCCTCTACAAGAAGGTCAACCGCAAGAAGGGCATCGTCGTCGCCAACCTCGGTGACGGAGCGATGGCCAGAGGTCCGGTGCTCGAAGGAATGACCTTCGCGTCGATGGACCAGTTCAACACCCTCTGGGAAGGCGACATGAAGGGCGGCCTTCCAGTCCTGTTCAACGTGATGGACAACCAGTACGCGATGGGCGGACAGACCAAGGGCGAGACCATGGGCTACACCTTCCCTGCCCGTCTGGGAGCCGGCTTCAAGGCCGACGCGATGGACGCGGAGAGAGTGGACGGCTACAACCCTCTCGCCGTCATCGACGCTTTCAACCGCAAGAAGGCCTACCTGCTCGAGAAGAAGGGTCCGGCTCTTCTGGATGTCGTCACCTACCGCTACAGCGGACACTCCCCTAGCGACCAGTCTTCCTACCGTACGAAGGAGGAGATCGAGGCCTGGGAGAAGGAAGACTGCATCGTGGCCTTCGGCGAGAAGCTGAAGGAGGCCGGAGTCGCCGACCAGGCGGCCCTCGACGCCATCCGCGCCGAAGTCAACTCCAACATCTTCGAGTGCTACAAGCTCGCCATCGACACCGAGCTTTCACCTCGTATGGACCTTGTCAAGGAGAGCGAGCTGCTCGGCGACATGATGTTCTCCAACCAGAGCGTCGACTCCCTCAGCGACGCCAAGCCTGACGTGAATATGCCTCTGGAAGAGAATCCTCGCGTCAAGCAGATCGAAGGCAAGTCAAGGTTCTATCTTGACAAGGACGGCAAGCCGGCCAGCAAGATGAAGACCTTCAACATCAGGGACGGTATCTTCGAGGCCGTCATCGACCGCTTCTACAAGGACGCTTCCCTGATCGCCTACGGTGAGGAGAACCGCGAGTGGGGCGGCGCGTTCGCAGTCTACAGAGGACTGACCGAGGCCCTGCCTTACCACCGTCTGTTCAACTCCCCTATCGCCGAGGCCGCGATCATCGGCACGGCGATCGGCTATGCGATGTGCGGCGGCCGTGTCATCCCTGAGATCATGTACTGCGACTTCCTCGGCTGCTGCGGAGACGAGATCTTCAACCAGCTCCCTAAGTGGCAGGCAATGTCAGGCAACATCCTGAAGATGCCTGTTGTCGTGCGCGTGTCCGTAGGATCCAAGTACGGCGCCCAGCACTCACAGGACTGGACATCCCTCTGCTGCCATATTCCTGGACTCAAGGTCTGCTTCCCTGTCACTCCGTACGACGCGAAGGGACTTATGAACGCCGCTCTCCAGGGCACCGACCCTGTCATATTCTTTGAAAGCCAGAGGATCTACGACAAGGGCGAAATGTTCCACGAAGGCGGTGTGCCTGAGGGCTACTACGAGATTCCGATCGGCGAGCCTGATGTCAAGAGGGCCGGAAAGGATGTCACCATCCTGACCATCGGAGCCACCCTGTACCGCGCTCTCGAGGCGGCGGACATCCTGAAGGAGAAATACGGAATGGAGGCCGAGGTCATCGACGCCCGCTCCCTCGTTCCGTTCAACTACGAGAAGGTGCTTGAGTCTGTCAAGAAGACCGGCCGCATCATCATCGCCGGTGACGCCTGCGCCCGCGGCTCGTACCTCAACGACATCGCGGCCAACATCACCGAGATGGCGTTCGACTACCTCGACGCCGCTCCGGTAGTGCTGGGATCCCGCAACTGGATCACCCCTTGCCACGAGCTTGAGGAGGCGTTCTTCCCTCAGCCGTCCTGGTTCCTTGACGCGATCAACGAGAAGATCGTGCCTCTGAAGGACTATGTCCCTGTCAGCAACCAGACGACCGCGGAGCAGATCATCCGCGCCAAGAAAGGTGTCTAAATGATTGAATATGGAGGGCGGCCGATTGCTGTCGCCCTCCGTTTTTCAACACTTTAATATTCAGTTTCGCATATGCGGAACGCCTTATCGATTTCCCGTCTCGCCAGAGACGGAGAAAGGGAGGAAAACGCAGGATAAGGTTGTTTGCCATATGCACTTTTCTACCCACGAAGTAATAACATGAAAACCAAAGCAGTAAGACTATACGGAAAGGAAGACCTTCGTCTTGAGGAGTTCGAGCTCCCGGAGATGAAGGAGGACGAGATCCTCGCCAAGGTTGTCAGCGACAGCCTCTGCATGTCTTCCTACAAATCCTCCCACCAGGGAGCCGACCACAAGAGAGTCCCGGACGACATCGCCGAGCATCCGACCATCATCGGCCACGAGTTCGCCGGCGAAATCCTCGAAGTCGGAGCCAAGTGGAAGGACCAGTTCAAACCAGGAGACAAGTTCTCCATCCAGCCGGCCATGAACTATGAAGGCGGCCCTGTCGGCCTCCTCTCTGCCCCTGGATATTCCTACCGCTACGTCGGCGGCGACGCCACCTACGTCATCATCCCTTCCGAGGTGATGGAGACAGGCTGCCTTCTCCCTTACAAAGGACCGGGCTTCTACCCGGCCTCGCTCAGCGAACCATTCGCCTGCGTGATCGGAGCGATGCACGCCTGCTACCACACCCATCCAGGCTCCTATGTGCACCAGATGGAGATCAAGGAAGGCGGCAAGATGGCTCTTCTCGCCGGAGTAGGCCCGATGGGTCTGGCGATGATCAACTACGTGCTTCACCGCGAGGACAGAAGACCGGCTCTCTTTGTCGTGACTGACATCGACCAGGCCAGGCTTGACCGTGCCGCGGCCCTGTACACCAAGGAATTCGCGGCCTCCAAGGGCATCGACCTGCGCTATGTCAACACAGGCGCTGTCGAGAACCCTGCCGAGACTCTCCGCGGGATCTCCGGCGGCACAGGCTACGACGAGGTTGTCGTGATGGCTCCGGTGCCGGCTGTCGTGGAGCAGGGTGACGACATCCTCGGCCAGGACGGCTGCCTGAACTTCTTCTCAGGTCCGGGCCGTTCCGACTTCAAGGCTCCGTTCAACTTCTACAATGTCCACTACGCCTCCACCCACGTGGTAGGCACCAGCGGCGGCAACACCGACGACATGAAGGAGGCCCTCCACCTGATGAGCCTCGGACTGGACCCTGCCGGTCTTGTCACCCACATCGGAGGCCTGAACGTAGTCCCTGAGACCACCCTGAACCTTCCGTCGATCAAGGGAGGCAAGAAGCTCATCTACACCCACGTGGAGATGCCGCTGACCGCCATCGCGGACTTCGGCGAGAAGGGTAAGACCAATCCGGTCTACGCCGAGCTTGACCGCCTCTGCAAGGCCCACAACGGGCTCTGGAATCTTGAGGCCGAGGAATATCTTCTCTCACACACCGGGCAGCTGAACGAGTAGAGGCTCCGCCGCCGATACACGCCGGGAAACCGGCAGAAGCCGTGGCGCTGAATATCACCTCTCGCACGCCGGGCGGCTGAACAAGTAGAGGTTCCGCCGCTGATACGCGCCGGGAAACCGGCAGGAGCCGTGGCAGATAACACCCTCTGAATCAAATAGATAAGCAATGGTCTGGTACAGAAAACCGTACCAGACCATTGCTCTTTTACTTGATTATCAAGCAGTTATCCGCCACGGCCACCGGACGACGACCTTGCTGACGGCCACCGGAAGACACGACCCTGCGGTCTGCTGCCGAACGATGACCTTCAGGCGGCTACCGGATAACGATCTTGTAGGTGTTGCCGGCCTTGTTGACGAGCTTGCTGTCACGGAGCCAGAGATTGGCCTCCTTGAGCTGCCGGTAGGTCACGCCATGCTCGGCGGCGAAATCCACAAGACTCTCGATCGGGCCGGTGACCGTGACGATCTCCTTAGGAGACTGGACAGGATACTTCTCGAAGGTCTCCAGACGGAAACCGAACGCGGCCGGGTTCTCGAAAAGCATCTTGGCCGCAAGAATCCTGAACATGTACCTCGAGGTCTCCTCCACGAGCCACAGGTCGAAGGCCGAACTCTGCTTCTGGTCGGCCAGCTTGCGGGATATTCCCCCCTGGCCGGCATTGTAGCTGGCCGCCGTGGTCATCCAGTCGCCGTACTTCTCGTACGCCCTGAGGAGATAGCGGCAGGCCGCGGCCGTCTCCTTCTCGATGTTGTAGCGCTCATCCACCTCCGAATCGATGACGAGACCATATTCCTTGCCCGTCGTCTTGGTGAACTGCCAGAGGCCGGCGGCTCCGGCCGAGGAATACGCCTTCGGATTGAGGCTGCTTTCGATCGCCATCAGGTACTTCAGGTCGGCCGGGACTCCGTACTGGCGCAGGATCGGCTCGACAACGCTGAAATAACGGTCGGACTTCTTCAGCATCATAAGCGAGGACGACTGCATGTAGGTGAACGAGATGAGTTCCCGGTCCATCCTTTCGTAGAGGTCCTCCCGGTCGAACCGGACGGTGTCGCCGGCGAAGACGATCATCGAAGGGACCCGCGGAGGCATAGTGTGGAGGCCGGAGGCCGCGAAGCCCTGCGCCCTCGCCGGAACGGAGGCCAGGCACAGGGACAGGACCACCGCCAGAAGACAAAGGCGGTGACGAGACAGGATATTCATTGGTTTCAACTTTGGCAAGCGTCAAAACGCCGCGGCAAGATGCCCTGCCACGGCAGATCTATGGCTACTGGTCCTGGAAGCGCTTCGCCTGGGCCTCGATGAGAGCTTTGTCGTTGAAGTAGTCGATCCGCATCGACTTCTTCACATCGTCGAGAGTCCGGGCGGCGACCTCCTCGGCCGCCTCGCTGCCCTTCTTCAGGATGTCATAGACGGCAGGGATGTCCTTCTCATATTCCTTCCTGCGCGCCCTGATTGGGTCGAGTTCGGCGTTGAGGATCTTTTCGAGGAACTTCTTGACCTTCACGTCGCCGAGGCCTCCCTTGCGGTAGTGGTCCTTCAACTCGTCGAGGTTGGCGTAGTCAGGCAGGAAAAGTCCGAAGTGCTCGTCGCGGCAGAAAGCGTCGAGGTAGGTGAAGACCGTGTTGCCCTCCACGTGGCCCGGGTCGCTTACATTGACGTGCAGTGGGTCGGTGTACATCGACATCACCTTCTTGTGCATCTCCTCGGCGGTCTCGGCGAGGTAGATGCAGTTACCCAGGGACTTGCTCATCTTGGCCTTTCCGTCGATGCCCGGCAGCCTGAGGCAGGCGGTGTTGGACGGCAGCACGGCCTTAGGCTCGACAAGGGTCTCGCCGTAGATGCGGTTGAAACTGCGGACAATCTCGACCGCCTGCTCGATCATAGGCTTCTGGTCCTCGCCCACAGGCACATCGGTGGCCTTGAAGGCCGTGATGTCGGCAGCCTGCGAGATCGGGTAGCAGAAGAAGCCGACAGGGAGTCCGCTTCCGAAAGCCTGCTCCTCTCCGTCCTGGCCGAAGCCTCTCATAGCGATCTCGGTCTTGACCGTAGGATTGCGCTGGAGCCTGGCGACCGTGACGAGGTTCATGTAGTAGAACGTCAGTTCGGTGAGCTCAGGAATCTGGCTCTGGATGAAGAGTGTCACCTTGTCAGGGTCGAGGCCGACAGACAGGTAGTCGAGGGCGACCTCTATGATGTTCTGACGGACCTTCTCCGGGTTGTCAAAGTTGTCGGTAAGAGCCTGTGCGTCAGCGATGAACACAAACATCTTCTTGTAGTCGCCGGCATTCTGGATGGCCACCCTGTTGCGAAGGGAGCCGACGTAGTGGCCGATGTGGAGCCGCCCTGTCGGACGGTCACCCGTAAGTATGATTTTTTCAGACATATTCATTAAATTAATTCTCGCCTGGAAATAGTGCCTAAGGCAAAAAAACTTCTCCCACGTTCGAGGCGTACCGCCCATGAATATCTTTCTACGTTACCCTCTCCCTGTATCCCTCCCCTCGGGGGAGGGACTGTGCTTCGCACTATTTGATGAGGTTGAGGAACTCGTTGCGGGTGCGGGCCGAGGTCAGGAAAGCGCCCGAGAACGCCGAAGTCGTGGTGGTCGCGTTGGCTTTCTGCACGCCGCGGATCGACATACACGTGTGCATCGCCTCGATGACCACCGCCACCCCGAGCGGATGCAGCGCCTCCTCGATGCAGTCACGGATCTGCACCGTCAGCCTCTCCTGCACCTGCAGCCTCCGCGCGAAAGTCTCCACGATCCTCGCTATCTTGCTCAGCCCCGTGATCTTCCCGTTCGGGATGTACGCCACGTGGCACTTGCCCAGGAACGGCATCATATGGTGCTCGCAGGTGGAGTAAAGCTCAATGTCCTTCACCAGCACCATCTGGCGGTACTCTTCAT
This sequence comes from bacterium, assembly GCA_963649695.1. Classification (GTDB taxonomy): domain Bacteria; phylum Bacteroidota; class Bacteroidia; order Bacteroidales; family UBA932; genus Cryptobacteroides. The sequence goes on along the minus strand of CAVJKE010000003.1, from coordinate 511 downwards.
CGAATATGGCGGACTGGATGATGGCCATCCCGTCCTGTGAATATCCCTGCGTGAGGAACTGCAGTGCTTTCGCCACCCTCTCCGGGGTCTTCACCAGCCCCTCCCTGTCGGGATCCTCACCGAGCAGACGGAGTATCTCCTTGACGTGTACGGCGATCCGCTCAGTCGTCTCCTTGTCGTAAATATCCTCTTTTATGTATGACATTATCTCTCTGGTACAGTTGTTGAAACGGCATTTCCCGCTCTTGGCCTACAAAATTAGGCAAAAAATACTTAATGTTTTGATTTTTTGCATATCTTTGGGGCAAAGTGGGGCGCTTTTTGCGGCCTCAACGCTTAGAACATTGATTATTAATAACTTAAATGTTAACTGAATATGTATTGGACACTTGAACTTGCCAGCAACCTGGACGATGCACCGTGGCCTGCGTCAAAGGAAGAACTTATCGATTATGCCAACCGTTCCGGAGCTCCGGAGGAGGTCATCGAGAATCTGACCGAACTTGAAGAC
>CAVJKE010000002.1:0-29174 GCA_963649695.1 bacterium | reverse complement strand
TCCCGTGCGCCAGAAGCCCCGTTCCACGCACGGCATCCCTGCCGGAGACTCTCCCCCGGCTTCATAGTGGGATATTTAAAAAAAGTTTTTCTGTTTTTTATCCTCCGCATATGTTTCTTTTCTTTATTTACGTTTATTGTGCATATTATTGCGGCTCAGATGTTTAATTAAAATTTGAGTCTTATGTACAATTACAGAGAAGAAAAGATCGCCCCGTTCGTCGACCTGCGGAGCGATTCCGGCTTCAAGGCCGTCCTGGCCGACAGGGCCAACAAGGACATCCTCATCGGAATCCTCAACCTGATCCTCCCGCCCGAAGCGAAGGTGGACGACATTGTTGAATATTCAGACAGGGAGCAGCGCCGTGACGTGACCTACGGGAAGAAGACGGTGCTGGACCTCGTCTGCGTGGACTCCGGAGGCAAGACCTTCATCGTGGAGATGCAGGCCGAGCCGGAGGACCACTTCTTCGAGAGGTGCGTCTACTACGGTTCGGGGCTGTACCACCTACAGCTCTCGGACGGGAGTCCTTACGAGGAACTCCGTCCGGTGTATGTGGTCTCGTTCCTGAACTACAGGCTGTCCCACGACGATGCATCGCTCTGGGACACCGACCACTTCATCTCTTACTGGCAGATTGAAGAAAGTCGGACCAGAGAAGTTGCGGATCAGACAATTAGTGTTATATTTGCGGAGATGGCGCTGTTTACCAAGACTCCTGAGGAGTGCAAAACGGAACTCGACAGGCTGCTCTACATATTCAAGAACAGCGGCGGGTTCAGCAGGATCCCCGAATGGATAAGCGAGTCCGGCGGGGTGTCCAGACGGCTCGCGGAGGCTTGCGAGGTGGCGGCGTTCGGTAAAGACAAGAAACTTAAATACGAGATTGACAGAATGAACGAGCGTGACATTCAGGCGCAGCGTGAGTACGCCGTGCGCAAAGGCCGGGAAGAAGGACTGGAACAGGGCCTGCAGGAAGGCCGCGAACAGGCCAGAATCTCTATCGCCAGAAAATTCTTCGAGGCAGGGACTCCGATTGATGTAATCGTTGAATGCACAGGCGTGGACAAGGCGACTGTCGAGTCGTTCGCCGTGGCAGACAAGTAGTTGATTATCAATGAAAAGAGCAAAGGTCTGGTACGGAATTCCGTACCAGACCTTTGCTTATTCGTAACATTATCAGGCGGTTATCTGCCACGAATTTCCTGGGCAGTTCCGCTTTGGCGGAATCAAATCTCACAACGGACTCCTCTGCGGAGTTCATAAAGTTATACTACAAAAAAAGAGGGACCGGCTGAAAAGCCGATCCCTCTTTGTGCCCAAAGCCGGGCTCGAACCGGCACGTCTTTAAAGGACATTGGATTTTGAGTCCAACGCGTCTACCAATTCCGCCATTCGGGCAATAAGGCTGGTAGGCCGCCAGGTGAAGAGACCTGGGACGGACGGAAACCGTCACGAAGTCAACACTTGGGTCTGCAAAGTTAGGTCTTTTCCGCGATTTTTCAAAAGGGTGCGGGGAAAATTGAAAAGGAGCCGGCCGCCGGACACATCACCGGAAAGAAAAACGATGATATTCAGGGAAAAGTGAGTATCTTTGTTCGTTCGGGCCGCAGCCCGGAGATGGGCAGGCAGGACGAAAGCCGGAGACGCCCGTCTGGCATTGAAGGACAGAAACCGGAATGGATCGGCAGCGGAAGGCGGCAAGAGGCGACTAGAGGCAGCGGCAGGCGACAAGAGGCGACTAGAGGCAGCGGCAGGCGACGGAAGGATATTCATAAGACACGAAAACCGATATTCATAAACAACAGAAGATATGAACCTTGATGGAAGACGCGAAAGCACGAATGTGGATGACCGCAGAGGAATGGGACGCGGCACGAAGGCCGGAGTAGGTCTCGGAGGCGGCGCGATTGTGATAGCGCTGATAGTGATGCTGCTCGGCGGCGACCCTTCCCAGGTGCTGGGAAGCCTCTCCTCTATGACGGAGCAGACAGAACAGACCACGGGAGAAGTCACGTTCACGGAAGAAGAGCAGGAACTGGCATCGTTCGCCAAGAAGGTGCTGGCAGGCACAGAGGATGTCTGGACAGCCATATTCGCAAAATACGGGTATGAATATGACCCTCCGAAAATGGTGCTTTACACCGGCTCGACCACCTCGGGCTGCGGGGCGGCAAGTTCATCCGTGGGGCCGTTCTACTGCTCCGGCGACCAGAGCGTCTACCTCGACCTCAGCTTCTTCACCTCGATGAAGCAGCAGCTGGGAGCGGACGGCGACCTCGCCTACGCCTATGTCATCGCACATGAGGTCGGCCATCACGTCCAGTACCTGCTCGGCACTCTCGGGAAGGCCCATCAGAAGATGAACCAGGTCAGCGAGACCGAAGCCAACGCGATCAGCGTCAGGCTCGAACTCCAGGCGGACTACTACGCCGGAGTCTGGGCGATGAACGACGACAAGAAGTACAATTCCTTGGAGAAGGGCGACATAGAGAACGCCCTGAACTGTGCGTCCAAGATCGGCGACGACTACCTCCAGAAGAAGTCGCAGGGCTACGTGGTGACGGAATCCTTCACCCACGGCACGGCCAAGCAGCGCTACAACTGGCTCAAGAAGGGTCTTGAATATGGCGACCTGGAGCACGGTGACACCTTCAGCATAGCGGCGTCGAAACTGTAGGGGCAACGTCGTGACCGCAGAGATTCCGGACGGGAATATTCCGCTCCCTGCAACGGTGTCACAGGAGGCCGGACTTTCCTTCCCCCGGCATCGGCCTCACAGTGGTCCGAGCGCCCTCCGCGGCATCGAAATTGCAGCGGAAACGCGGCTCCGGCGACACGCCGGGTACGGTACCGGACAATGCCGGACGGCCTCCCCGCGGCCGGAAATCGCGGGAAAGACATAGAGCTTCACGCCTGCAGGCCGGCCGGAGATGACTCCCAGAAAGAATCACGCTTCCGAAAGGAAGCATATTCAAGGAAAGGAATCTTCCAAAGCGGCCCGAGGGTGACGAAATATATCACAGACACGGAACGAAAACACAAGCTCAACAAAATGAAACACTTTTCTTTACCAAAGGACGGTGGCCTTATCGAGGACAATCTGCCGAAAGGCGTCCTCCATTCTTACGAGAAGATAACCACCGAGATCTGCGATGACGCGGCGATCGGAAGCGAACGCGTCGCCGACATCATCGTCAAAGCGGTCAACGACCACAGGAAAGCCGCGCTTCCCCGCGCTTTCAAGCTCGGTCTCAGCACCGGCTCGACCCCGCTGACCCTCTACAGCATCCTCGCTAAGAAGTTCAGCGACGGAGAAGTCTCCTTCGCCGATGTCGAGGTCTTCTCCATAGACGAGTACTACCCTTGCGCCAAGAGCTCCATCAGGGTCCGCAACCGCAGGCTCCAGACCGAATTCCTTGACAAGGTGGATGTCAAGAAAGAGAATGTCCACATCCCTGACGGCACCGTGCCGAGCGACAAGGTCTCGGACTATTGCGCCGAATTCGACAAGATCGCCAGAGGTCTTGACATTCTGGTGATGGGCATCGGCGAAGGCGGCCAGGTCGGCTTCAACGAGGCCGGGTCTTCCGAAAACTGCCGCACCCGCACTGTCCCTCTCTCCTACCAGTCCAGAAAAAGACAGGCCTACAACTTCAACGGCGATGTCGCCCTGACCCCGAAGACGGCCATCACGATGGGTATCGGCACTATGCTGAGCGCCCGCAGGATCATCCTTATGGCCTGGGGCGAGAGCAAGGCCGGAATCGTGAGCAAGGTCGTGGAAGGCGACATCAACCCTTGCTGCCCTGCTTCCTGGCTCCAGACACACGACAACATCACGCTTTACGCCGACGAGATGAGCGCCTCGCTGCTCACCAGGTCCGTCGCTCCTTGGACAGTCGGTCCTTGCGACTGGACGGACAAGCTCATCCGCAAGGCCGTCGTCTGGCTCTGCCAGAAGGTCCACAAGCCGATCCTCAAGCTCACGCTGCAGGACTATCTTGAGAACTCCCTCGGCGAACTGCTCGACCATTTCGGGCCTTTCGACAAGATCAACATCAACGTGTTCAACGACTTCCAGCACACCATCTCCGGATGGCCGGGCGGAAAGCCGGACGCCGACGACTCCACGAGGCCGGTCAAATCGACCCCGTTCCCTAAGAAAGTCCTCATCTTCTCACCGCATCCTGACGACGATGTCATCTCGATGGGAGGCACCTTCATCCGCCTTGTGCATCAGGGACACGATGTCCACGTGGCCTATGAGACTTCAGGCGACCTCGCCGTCCACGACGATGTCGTCCTCCAGCATATGGATGCCGCCTGCCAGCTCGGTTTCGCCGACAAGTTCGACGAGGTGAAGAAGATCATCGACTCGAAGAAGCCGGGAGAGCCTGAGCCTAAGGAACTTCTGGAGATCAAGGCGGCCATCCGACGCAGCGAGGCCCGCGGGGCCGACAGAAGCTTCGGCCTCAACGACAACACCAATGTCCACTTCCTGAACCTGCCGTTCTACGAATCAGGCGGAGTGGCCAAGTTCCCTCGCACGCAGAAAGACCTTGACATCATCAAGAAGCTCATCGTGGAGGTGCATCCTGACCAGATCTACATGGCCGGCGACCTCGCCGACCCTCACGGCACCCACAGGGTCTGCACCGAAGCGGCTCTGGAGGCCATCGAACAGCTCAAGGAGGAAGGCAACGACTGGCTCGACAGCACCACCATCTGGCTCTACAGAGGCGCCTGGATGGAGTGGGAGCTCTGGAGAGTGGACATGGCCGTGCCTCTCAGCCCTGACGAACTCATCGAGAAACGCCACGCCATCTTCCGCCACCTCTCGCAGAAGGACATCGTCCCGTTCCCGGGCGACGACCCGAGGGAGTTCTGGCAGAGAGCCGAGGAGCGCACCCAGAACACGGCGAAGCTCTACGACGAACTCGGAATGGCAGAGTACCAGGCCATCGAGGTCTTCCTGAAGCTCAGATAATCAAGGATTCCGGCAATCGGGAATATTCAAAGAAAGAAATATCTAAATATCATAAAGTCATGAAAGTAATAATCAGAGACACCAAGAAAGAGGGCTCCATCTGGGCCGCTCACCACATCGTGGCCGCCATCAAGGCCAAGGCCGCCAAGACCGACAAGCCGTTCGTGCTCGGATTGCCTACCGGCTCCACCCCGCTCGACACCTACGAGGAGATCGTCAGGATGTACAACGCCGGCGAGGTTTCCTTCAAGAACGTCATCACCTTCAATATGGATGAATATGTCGGACTGCCGGAGGAGCATCCAGAGAGCTACCACAGCTTCATGCACAAGAACCTCTTCGACAAGATCGACATCCCTGCCGGCAACATCCACATCCTCAACGGCAACGCTCCTGACCTCGCCAAAGAGTGCGAGGACTACGAGAAGGCTATCGTTGCGGCAGGCGGAATCGACCTCTTCCTCGGCGGTGTGGGCGAAGACGGACACCTCGCCTTCAACGAGCCGTTCTCTTCCCTCAATTCCAGGACAAGGGTGATGACCCTGACCCAGGACACTCTCGAGGTCAACTCCCGCTTCTTCGACAACGATGTGAACAAGGTCCCTAAGCAGGCCATGTCAGTCGGAGTGGCCACCGTCTGCGACTCCCGCGAGGTGTTGGTTCTCGCCTTCGGCGGAAAGAAGGCCAAGGCCGTCAAGGAAGCCATCGAGGGCAGCGTAAGCCACTATGTGACCCTTTCAGCCCTCCAGCTCCATCCTGCCGGAGTAGTCGTTCTGGACGACCCTGCGGCCGGCGAGCTGAAGGTCAACTCCTACCGTTACTTCAAGGCCGTCGAGGCCGCCGAAAACAAGTAGCGGACGGAATTCCACAGACCGGGCTGACCACAGAAAATCCGGCAGGACGACGGAAGCCTTTGTTTTTCCCGGCCGCGGGCAGGAAATTGTTTTTGCAAATCGCGGCGAAAAAGGCTAACTTTGCGGATGTCTTAAAAACGGGCTTGAAAAAGCTTAAAAACAACTTGCAAAGATGTCAGATTACCGCATTTTCGTGGAGAAACACCCGGAGTTCCAGGTGGAGGCCAAAAGTCTCCTCGGCGAACTCAACGAGAATCTGCAGCTGAAGCTGAAAACGCTTCGGCTGCTTAATGTTTATGACCTGTTCGGATTCACGCCGGAGCTGCTGGAAAAGAGCCGCTACAGCGTGTTCGGCGAAATCGTCACCGACTCTGTCACCGACAGCGTCGACCTTGATGGAGCGAAGTACATCGCCATCGAGTACCTTCCGGGCCAGTTCGACCAGAGGGCCGCGTCGGCCGTCGACTGCGTGCACCTGATCGACCCTTCGGCCAGGATCAGCATCAAAAGTTCGAAGCTGGTCATCGTCGACTCCGACGCTTCGGAGGAGACCCTGGAGAAAATCCGCCACTACTGCATCAACCCTGTCGAGTCCCGCGTCAAGGACCTCGGCAGACTCGCGGACACCGAACACGCCGCAGTCAAGCCTGTTCCTGTCCTCGAGGGTTTCAGGAATATGCAGGGAGACGATCTGACTGCATATTGCAAGAAGATGGGTCTGGCGATGAACGCCGACGACCTCGCCGAGGTGGTGAAGTACTTCACCCAGGAAGGCCGCGACCCTAACGAGACCGAACTGCGGATCCTGGACACCTACTGGAGCGACCATTGCCGCCACACCACCTTCACGACCGAGCTGGAGAGCATCGACGTGGAGGAGTCCTTCATCAAGGAGGACATCGACGGCACTCTGAACCTCTACCTGAAGATGCGTTCCGAGACCGGCCGCGAGAAGAAAGGCCTCAACCTGATGGACATGGCCACGATCGGTGCCAGGTATCTCAGGAAGAAAGGCCTGCTGGACGACATGGAGGTCAGCGAGGAGAACAACGCCTGCAGCATATTCATCGATGTCGATGTGGACGGGCGGACCGAGAAGTGGCTGCTGATGTTCAAGAACGAGACGCACAACCATCCGACGGAGATCGAGCCGTTCGGAGGGGCCGCCACCTGCCTCGGCGGAGCGATCAGAGACCCGCTCTCAGGCCGTTCCTATGTCTACCAGGCGATGCGCGTCACAGGTGCCGGAGACATCTACAAGCCTGTCGGCGAGGCGCTTCCGGGCAAGCTCCCGCAGAAGGTCATCACAAGGAAAGCCGCGCAGGGATATTCATCCTACGGCAACCAGATAGGCCTCGCGACCACGCACGTGCGTGAGATCTACCACGAAGGCTACACCGCCAAGAGGATGGAGGTGGGTGCCGTGGTTGGTGCGGTGAAGGCCGAGAACGTGAGAAGGGAAAGCCCTGTGCCGGGCGACGTGGTGCTGATGCTGGGCGGCCGCACCGGCCGTGACGGAATCGGCGGAGCGACCGGCTCATCCAAGGAACACACCGAGGAGTCTCTCGAGACCTGCGGAAGCGAGGTCCAGAAGGGTAACGCCCCTGAGGAGAGAAAGCTGGAGAGGCTGTTCAGAAGGCCGGAGGTGACCCGTCTCATAAAGAAATCCAATGACTTCGGAGCCGGCGGAGTGAGCGTAGCCATAGGCGAGCTCGCCGACGGACTCGACATATTCCTTGACCGTGTCCCTGTCAAGTACAGCGGAATGAACTCCACCGAACTGGCGATCAGCGAGTCGCAGGAGAGGATGGCGGTCGTCATCGAGGCGAAGGACGAGGAGGAGTTCAAAGCTCTCTGCCACAGCGAGAACATCGAGGTGACCCACGTCGCCGATGTCACAGACACCGCCAGGATGAGGATGTTCAACAAGGGCGAGAAGGTCGTCGACCTGACCCGCGCCTTCATCGACAGCGCCGGTGCGAAGCACTGGTCCAAGGCCACCGTCGGAGCGGTCGAGGACAGGGATCCGTTCACCCGCGAGGTTCCGGGCAAGGACCTGAAAGAACGAATGTTCGCCAATCTGCAGGATCCTAACGTGACCTGCCAGAAGGGCCTTATAGAGATGTTCGACTCGACCATCGGCCGTTCGACCGTGCTGATGCCGTTCGGAGGCGAACTGCAGACCACGGAGACCCAGGTCTCTGTCCAGAAACTTCCTGTCGACGGCTACACCGACACGGCCAGCATGATGGCCTTCGGCTTCAACCCTGACCTCTGCCAGTGGAGCCCTTACCACGGGGCGGCATATTCATTCATCGAGGCTTGCAGCAAGGTGGTGGCCGCCGGCGGACATTGGGAGACGATGCGCTTCTCCTGTCAGGAATATTTTGAAAGGATGACCTCCGACCCTAAGGTCTGGGGCAAGCCGACAGCCGCCCTGCTCGGCGCTCTGAAGATGCAGAACGAGCTCGGGCTGGCCTCCATCGGCGGGAAGGATTCGATGAGCGGATCCTTCGAGACAGAACACGGCCCGATCAATGTGCCTCCGACCCTCGTCGCGTTCGGTATCACCCCGGTGCGGGCAGACAAGGTGATCTCGCCGGAACTCAAGTGGGAAGGCGACAGGCTCTACCTCGTAAAGCACACTCCGCTCGCCGACAGGATGCCTGACACCGAGCAGCTCAAGAAGAACTGGAACTACATCCAGAAAAAGATAGAGGACGGCACGATCGTGGCCGGCTGGGCCGTTGGATTCGGCGGAGTCGCCGAGGCGCTCTGCAAGATGAGCTTCGGCAACGCCTTCGGTGTCGATGTGGAACTTCCTGAGGATGAGCTCTTCAACCTCAATTACGGCTCCATCGTCGTGGAGACCGACGGCACGGAACTCGACTTCGAGAACGCCATCGAACTCGGCGCCGTGACATCCGGCGAGGACGGCAACATCCGCGTCAACGGAGTCAATCTCTCGATCTTCGAGCTTATGGACTTCAACGCCTCCCTCTTCGAGAAGGTCTACCCTGCGGTCAGCGAACCTGATTCCGAAAGGCTGATGCCGAAGGGTATGGAGGGCGTGAAGCCGTTCAAGGCGAAAAAGGCCGATCTTGAATATCACGGCCCGGCCGTCGACAAGGTCATCGCCTACCTTCCGGTCTTCCCTGGCACGAACTGCGACTACGATTCCGCGAAGGCGTTCCGCAAGGCCGGGGCCGAGGTACGTACTTCAGTGTTCCGCAACCTTACAGACAAAGACGTGTTCGAGTCCATCGACGAGATGAAGAAGAACATCGACGAGTGCCAGATCCTGATGCTCAGCGGCGGCTTCTCCGCCGGCGACGAGCCTGACGGAAGCGGCAAGTTCATCGCCAACGTTCTGAACAACAAGGTTGTGGCCGAGGCCATCGAAGGACTTCTCTCAAGAGGAGGTCTGATCCTGGGCATCTGCAACGGTTTCCAGGCTCTCGTGAAGTCCGGTCTGCTGCCTTACGGCAAGCTCGGAATGGTCACCAAGGACTCCCCTACCCTCTTCCGCAACGACATCAACAGGCACATCTCCCAGATGGTCACCACCCGCGTGGCGACGACCAACTCCCCTTGGCTCAAGGGAATGAGCATAGGTGATGAATATGCCATCCCGGTCAGCCACGGCGAGGGCAAGTTCGTGGTCAGCGAGGAGTTGGCGAGGGAACTGTTCGCCAACGGGCAGGTCGCTTTCCAGTATGTGGATCCGCTGACGGACGAGCCTACAATGGAGTCGCCTTACAACCCTAACGGCTCGTACTACGCCATCGAGGGCATCATCGCCCGGGGCGGCCAGATCCTGGGCAAGATGGGCCACAGCGAAAGGTACGAAAAGAACCTGCTGAAGAACATCGAGGCCGACCTCGAGCAGCCGCTGTTCGAGAACGCCGTCAAGTACTTTACCCGCTAAAGAGATGGAAAAGAGGAACATACTGCACGACGGGGTGTCGATCAAGATTTTCGAGACCGACGATCCCGAGAAGGTGGTCATCCATTTCACGGACGAGATCACGGCGTTCAACAAGATCAAGAAGGCCGTGATTAAGGACAAGGGGATCTACTGCAACGGGATCTCGTGCGAGATTTCCAGACTGCTCCAGGAGGGCGGAGTCCCGACTTCGTTCATCGAGAAGATCTCCGACACGGAGCAGCTGGCCTGGAAGACCAAGGTCATCCCGATGGAGGTGATCGTCCGCAACGTGATCGCCGGCTCGATGGCGCAGCGGCTCGGTCTGCAGGAAGGCCTTGTGCCTGAGATTCCTGTCTACGACCTCTGCTACAAGTCCGACATCCTCTGCGACCCGATCATCAACGACTACCACGCGATGGCTCTGGGGCTGGTCAGCAAAGAAGAACTTGACCGGATATATTCAATGACGAGGAAGGTCAATGAGATTCTGAAGCCGGTCTTCGAGAAGGTGGGGATCACCCTCGTGGACTTCAAGATCGAGTTCGGCTACACCGCCGACGGGAGGCTCGTGATGAGCGACGACATCACTCCTGACAGCGCGCGCTTCTGGGACAAGGCCACGGGTGAGCGCCTCGACAAGGACCGTTTCCGCAGGGACAACGGCCGCATCGGGGATGCCTACCGCACCGTCTTCGAGCGCCTGACGCAAGGGAATGTTTAGGAATATTTAGAAATGAGAGTCGGCCGGAATCCGGATTTTTTCCTCCGGCCGATTTCGTATATTCATTGAAAATAAGTACATTTGAGGTTCGCCGACCTGAAGTCGCCGCACGCGGCCGCAGGAACGGCTTGAAAAATGACAGTTTATGAAAAATTTGTTCCTTACCAATACGCTCTCGCGAAGGAAAGAGCTTTTCACTCCGGTCCATCCGGGTCACGTGGGGATGTATGTCTGCGGACCGACGGTCTATGGCGACGCCCATCTGGGACACGCCAGGCCGGGAGTCACCTACGATGTGCTTTTCAAACTGCTCAGGCATCTGGGCTACAAGGTACGCTATGTCCGCAATATCACCGATGTGGGGCATCTGGAGCACGATGCCGATGAAGGAGAGGACAAGATCTCGAAGAAGGCCAGGCTGGAACAGCTTGAGCCTATGGAGGTTGTACAGAACTACACCTTCCGCTACCACGAGGCGATGCGCCAGCTGAACGTGGCTCCGCCATCCATCGAGCCGAGAGCCTCGGGACACATCATCGAGCAGATCCAGGCCGTCCAGAAGATTCTGGACGCCGGCTACGCCTACATCTCCAACGGCTCAGTCTACTTCAACGTCGAGAAATACAACAAGGACCATCACTACGGGATCCTGTCCGGCCGCACTCTGGAGGACACCCGCGAGGGCACCAGGGAACTGGACGGCCAGAGCGACAAGAAGGCTCCGTACGATTTCGCCCTCTGGAAGAAAGCCGAACCTCAGCACATAATGCATTGGCCGAGTCCGTGGAGCGAGGGCTTCCCGGGCTGGCATCTCGAATGCTCCGTCATGGGCGAGAAATACCTCGGCAACGAGTTCGACATCCACGGCGGCGGAATGGACCTGATGTTCCCTCACCACGAGTGCGAGATCGCTCAGAACGTGGCCTGCAGGGGTACGCAGGGTGTCCGCTACTGGGTCCACAACAACATGATCACGATCAACGGCCAGAAGATGGGCAAGTCCCTCGGGAACTTCATCACCCTGCCGCAGCTCTTCAGCGGAGACCATCCGAAACTCACGCAGGCATATTCACCGATGACCGTCCGCTTCTTCATCCTCCAGGCTCACTACCGCAGCACGCTGGATTTCAGCAACGAGGCGCTGCAGGCGGCCGAGAAGGGGCTGAAGAGGGTGATGCAGGCGGCGAAGGACCTGCAGGCGATGGCTTCCGCCGCCGGAGTCTCTTCCACCGCGAAAGGCACAGAAGGCGATCCGGCCGAGGCGATGAAGTACGGTGAGTTCATCACCGCACTCGCTCCTGAGTCCTGCGCCGCTTCGTCAGCCGGGATCAAGGCTGTCTTCGACGGGGTTTACGAGGCGCTTTGCGACGACCTCAACACTCCGATAGCCCTCTCGCACATCTTCGAGGCGGTCAAGATAATCAACTCGGCGAAGACCGGCGAGGTGAAGCTCAGCAAGGAGGATTTCGCCGCCCTGCTGCAGATCTTCGACGACATCGTGTTCGGAGTCCTCGGACTCAAGGACGAGGCGGCCGCCGAATCGGGCAAAGGCCAGGAAGTCGTGGCGGGTCTTATGAATATGGTGCTGGCGGACCGCGCGAAGGCCAAGGCGGCCAAGGACTGGGCGGCCAGCGACGCCATCCGCGACCAGCTGAAGGCCCTCGGCATCACCGTCAAGGACACCAAGGACGGAGCCGAGTGGACGATCCAGTAGACAGGCAGGTAGGCCTATAGGTAGGTAGGCTGGTAGGTAGGTAGGCTGGTAGGTAGGTAGGCTGGTAGGTAGGTAGGCTGGTAGGCGGCCGGTCATCGGCCCTGCCGCACGCAAAAGGCAAGCCCGCCGTGGCAGACAAGCCACTGACAGTGTGATAGATAAGCAAAGACCTGGTACAGAAATCACGACCAGATCTTTGCTTTTTTAATTGTTTTTCAATCGGTTATCCGCCACGGTCTACCATCGGACGGAGATCGTCCTGGAACTCTTCATCGAGGCCCGGACTGAAAAATCCCAGGCCCCTGCGGTGGAATATTCCAAAGGCATGAAGGCCCGCCACGCGAAGTTCGGAGAAGGAGAAGTTGTCTCTTATGATCTCGAAACTCAGAGAGTTGTGGTGGCATTCGCGGATGGCGAGAAAACCTTGAGCGCTCGGATCGCGAAGTTGGAGATATTGGAATAATGTGTTAATTTCGCGCAAACCAAGTGAGGCGCGATCAAGTGTCCGCACCTCACTTTTTAAAAGACTTTGATATGCCATATACTTACGAATATCCTCACCCTGCAGTTACTACGGACTGCGTAATATTCGGATACGACCAAAAGGACGGTCTGTCGGTACTTCTGATAGAAAGAGGAGTCGATCCCTACAAGGGCCATTGGGCCTTCCCTGGCGGCTTCCTGAAGATAGACGAGGATGCCGAGACGGGCGCAAAGCGGGAACTCGCTGAAGAGACGGGGCTGCAGGCGGCCTACATTGACCAGCTCGGCTGTTTCTCGGAAGTGAACCGCGACCCGCGTGAAAGAGTCATCACCATAGCGTTCTACGCTCTTGTCCGCAAGGAGAATGTCACCGGCGGCGACGATGCCGCATCCGCCCGATGGTTTCCTATCCTTTCGGTCCCGCCGCTTGCTTTCGACCACGACAGGATCCTCCGCGTGGCTCTCAGCCGCCTCAAGGAGAAGATCCATTTCGAGCCTGTCGGCTTCGAGCTCCTGCCGGAGGTCTTCACGATGCCTCAGCTCCAGAACCTCTACGAGAGCATCCTGGAAGTGCATTTCGACCGCCGCAACTTCGCTAACAAGATGCAGCACATCGGCATCCTCGAGTCTACGGGCGAGCGTCCCGCCGAAGCCTCGAACCGGATCCCCGTCCGCTACCGCTTCAACAAGGCCAAGTACGACCAGATGAAATCCAAAGGCTTCCGCCTGGAGTTCTAGAAGCACTGTTCTTTTTCTTGAAACTGTCAGGTGCTATGAATATACGTAAGGCGGAGACGCGGGATCTGGAGCGTATAATGGAAATCTTCAACGCAGCTAAAATGTATATGCGGGCGCACGGCAACGCCACACAATGGAACGGGGCGTATCCGGAGCGGGAACTGATGTCCGGAGAAATCGCCAGCGGACATTGCTTTGTCGTCTGCAATGCAGACAATGTCGTAGGAACATTCTGCATGATTTTCGGAGAGGACCCGACTTATGCGGTGATCGAGGACGGCCATTGGAAGAACGAAGCGCCGTATGCGACAATCCACAGGCTCGCTTCCGACGGCTCGGCCAAAGGCATCGGCCACGCTTGTATAGAATTCTGCTACAATCTTTTGGAGAATCTCCGAGCGGACACACATGCGGACAATCTCACTATGCAGCGGCTTCTGGAAAAGGAAGGGTTCGAGCGCTGCGGAATCATCCATCTGAAGGACGGGGCGCCGCGCATAGCCTACCAGAAGTCGAACGGACTCAAGAACCAGCTTCAAGGGCTGGTCAGTCCCCGGTTCATAAATGAAAGCCGGTACCGCCAAGGACACCTTAGGATATTCAACGCGCTGGAGGGAACCCGGATACTCGGGATACATATTCCTGAACTCAAGGCATTGGCTGCGGCATTGCGCAAGGAGGGCAAGGTGGAGGCCGCCCTTGAATATTTTGAAAGACAGGCTCTTACTTCCTCCATGGCGGATGCCGCTGACAGACTCTGCTACGAGGAGAAGCTCCTGTGGGGATTGCTGCTCGGCAGGCTCAAAGGCTCGCCCGAGGAGATTTTCAGCCGGGTGGCCGCCTTCGTGCCTTACATCGCCAACTGGGCGGAATGCGACACTTTCTGCTGCAACGCCAAATGGAAATTTTCCGACGATGGTGAGGCTCTCTGGAATTTCCTGCTCCCTTACTGGCACAGCCACAACGAATTCGAAGTCAGGTTCGCAGTGGTCACGGCGATGATCCGATTCCTTGACGACCGGCATATTGACAGGACCTTCGAGATGGTCGCGGGACTCAGCTATGACTCCATATCCAGTTCGTACACGGGGATGAGAATCCGCCCGTATTATGTCAAGATGGCTGTCGCCTGGCTGCTTGCCACCGCACTTGCCACCGCACCGGAGAAGACCAGGGCGTTTGTCGCCGGCTCCACCCTGCCTGACGATGTGGTCAAGCTCTACGTCCGCAAGGCCCGTGAGTCGTTCAGGACAAGGGATGTCAGGGCGGTTTAGGGTTTCTTGATTTGTTTCTGGCTGCAATTCCGTCAAGTTCAATCACTTTTAAACCTGCCTTACAAAGTTTCCTTTATTTTAGGAAAGAAATGCAAATTATTTCCTAAATTTTAGGAAACTTTGTATATTTGCTCAAAATCAGAATCAGATGAGGGACACGATTAAATCACTTATAGCGCTGAAGCAGAACAATATACCGACTGATTTCATCGAGCGTGAACTCAAACTGCCAACGGATTCCGGGAAGATTGTCGCCGTGATAGGCGGCCGAAGGTGCGGAAAGTCCACGCTGATGGAACTTGCGATAAACGAACTGCTGGCATCAGGAACAGAAAAAGAAGCCATCGTCTGGATCGGCTTCGATGACGAGCGTCTCAACGAGATGACGACGAGAGATTTCGACTTGATTCTCAGCGCTTACCGCGAGATGTTCCCCGGACGAGAAATCAGAGACACCTACTTTTTCTTCGACGAGATACAGCGGATCGATGGCTGGGAACTATTCATAATGAGGTTGTACAAGTCTTACAGCAAGCACATCTTCCTCAGCGGAAGCAACTCGGAGATGCTCTCATCCGAAATCGCGACCGAACTCCGCGGATGGCCGCTTGAGTATAAGGAATATCCTTTGTCATTCAGGGAATATTGCCGTTTCACCGGGGTGAAGACTGATTCTTTCCTTGAAGAAGACACGGCGAGGCTGGTAAGTGCGTTCAAGTCATACAGCTCCGAAGGCGGTTACCCGGAAGTCACTCTCCAGAAAGACCGTTCCATAAAGACAAAGATACTGCAAGGGTATTTCAACACTATGATATTCCAGGACCTGATGGAGCGCTACAAACTGACCAATCCGGAAAGGATCAAATATGTGCTGAAACGCCTGATGGCGGGAATATCCAAGCCCGCGTCGATAAATGCGATCTACAATGACATAAAGTCCCAGGGGCTGAAAGTGTCCAAGGATGACCTCTACGACATAGCCGACAAGGCCTGCAGCATATTCCTGCTTTTCAAGGTGCAGAAATTTGACAAGTCGCTTGCGAAGGAAAACAATTCTCTTCCGAAATATTACTGCATAGATGGCGGCCTAAGGCAGAATCTGCTCAGGCCGACAAGTGAAGACAACGGCAAGCTCCTTGAGAACGCCGTGTTCCTTCATCTTAACCGCGATCTTTCAGACGATGGAAAAATCTGCTATCATATGAATGACAGCAAAAGAAGCCGCAAGACCGAGTGTGACTTCATTGTCCAGGAACGGGATGAGGTGACCTCGCTCGTCCAGGTCTGCTGGGATCTGAACGAAGAGACACGCGGGAGAGAAATCGAAGGGATTGTCAACGCGTCGAAAGAAACCGGATGTACGGAAATGGTCATAGTCACATACGATCAGGAAGAGACCATAACCGATGAGCGTTGCGTCATCAACGTAGTCCCTGCCTGGAAATGGTTTCTGCGCTGAAGAAATGCATAATTTTCCCTACATTCTGTCGGGAATTCCAGCCGCCTGCTATTTCCCGACAGGGTGTTCTCGGAGAAATCTGCGAAGAAGAAATGTGAGGAAATAAGGGAAAGTGTAGTATTTCCCGTTCCAGCCGATGTTCTTATACCCCAGCTTAATGCCATAACGAATGTCGGGGCAGGAATTCCAGTCTATCAAATGGTTCAGAGAGACGGTCGCTCCATCATTCGCCTTGACTTCAACGGGAATAAGTGAGTCTGTATCCCTTACGAAGAAATCCATTTCGAGTGCCGGATTATCTTTCTTGAAAAAATAGAGATTCTCATAGCCGGATTTCACCAGCATCTCACCGACAATGTTCTCGTAAATGGCACCCTTATAAGTCCCGAAGTTCTTGTTAGCGCGAAGATCCTCCTGAGACTCTTCGTCGAGCGAAGCTATCAGAAGGCCTGTGTCGTGATAATACACCTTGTAGTTATAAGGATCGTAATTGCCCTTCAAAGGCAGTTCTACATTGCCAAGACAGTATGCGACATTGACGACTCCAGCATTTCTAAGCCATTCAACACTTCCAATATAGTCCCGGCTCCGTGCGTTTCTGGCCACCTTTGTAATCTGAAATTTTTTATTCTCTTTTGCCAGAAACGTGGATATGTGGTTGTATACCGCTAGAACTTTCGCCTTCTCCGTTCCTTTTGCATATTTGGTTATATCTTCTTCATAGTCTTTGAGAAGTTGCCGCTGGAGAGAGAGAGTTCCTGAGAAGTTACCGTTTTCTATAAAAGTCCGGACGACCTCAGGCATTCCGCCCAAGACCATATATTCCCTGAATATTCCCATAAGGGTATCCATTTCAAGCGTAGTGAACGGAGTCAGGCTTGACATATGGGAATAAAGATCCCCTATCTGAGTTGCAGAATATCCTTTTGCCCAGAGGAACTCCTCGAAATCCATCGAATACATAGTGTAATCATCTTTGTTTCCGACAGCGTTGGACTCTATTTCCTCGTAATAAATGCCCATCAATGATCCGGAGCAGATGACATCATAACGTCCGTCCTGCCGGAAAGATTTAAGGGAGGTGGCACAGTCCGGGCATTTCTGGAGTTCATCAAAGAAAATAAGAGTTTCTCCCGGGAGGAATTTCAGAGAAGGATCAAGGAGAGAAATGTTTTTGAGAATGGTGTCGACCTCGTAACCATCATCAAAGATAGTGCGGAATTTCTTCTGAAGCACGAAGTTAATCTCCACAAGGCTCTTATAGTTTGCCTTGCCGAAGGCCCGTATCGATTCCGATTTTCCGACCTGCCGGGCACCCTTTACGATGAGTGGCTTGCGTTCAGGATTCACTTTCCATTCACAAAGAACACTATCTATCTTTCTTTTAAGCAGTTCCATAGCCTTATTCACATTTTCCGGCACAAATATAACACGAATTTCACATTTTCCAACAATAATAATGAGGACTTTTCACATTTTCCGAGAGTGACAACAAACAAAGAGAGGACTGGCCGGGGGTCAGTCCTCTCTCTTTTCAGTCAAAGCGCACTCTGCTAGAACTTGGAGTAGTCGGTCGTGAGTTCGTTGCAGGTGTAGGTCGCCGAGCTTCCGTTAGGGAAGTTGTGGACGGCGCGGACCTCCCAGTTCTGCTCCTCGGAAGGCTTGCCGGAAGCAGGAGTGAAGTACCAGTAGTGGCTCGCGGTCGTGCTGGCCCAGGTGTCGGTGGACTTGCTCTTGTCGTTGAACCAATATGCACAGAGAGCCATATTGCAGATTCCGCTGTCGGCGGCCCTGGTGAAATCACCTACCTTCTGGCCGTTCTGCCAGAACTCGAGAGTCCAGTACTTGGCGTCGTCGTCGAAGACCTCGGCCACGAAACTGTGCTGGAAGTTGGCGTTGCCCTTCAGAGTGATGGAAGTGCCGACCTTGCAGTTCGTGTACCAGGTGACCTTGTACTTGGTGCCTTCCGGATTTGACTCGGACAGATATTCCTGGTCGCCGTCATACACCCTCATCTGGTAGGTAGCCTCATAGCCTGTCGGCTTGAGCACCCAGTCCTTGATCTTGGAGCCGGTCACATTGTAGATGTTGTAGCCGTTAGGAGCTCCGGTCACATTGGTGTTGGCGTTCCACCACGCTCCGCAGGCCGCTCCGTGCACGTGCTCGTAGACCTCCTGCCCACCGTTCTGGTGGATGTAGTTCTGAGTGTAGTGCGTGTGGCCGACCATGATGTGGGCCTCGCCGAAGGTGGAGAGGATGCTCATCACCTCGGCGTAGTTGCCGGTGGCATCATCCTTCCTTATCGGCTGGTGGGTGCAGAAGATGATCATCTTCGAGCCAGGGTTCTGGACATTGGCGATGTCCTGGCGCAGCCATTCCATCTGGGTGTCGGTAAGTTCGTTGGTGTAGTTCCAGGTCTTCTTGTTAGGAGAAGAGTTGGAGGAGAGAGTAGACACGAGGACATTGTCCATCACGACGATGTGGGCGTTGCCGCGGTCGAAGGAATAGTCCGTCGGGCCGAAACGCTCCACATAAGCCTCGAGTGAGTTGTAGTCGTCCATCTCCTTGTCGCCTGAAGCGTCCACGAGCGAATTGTGGTCGTGGTTGCCGGCGCTGTTGAAGATAGGCAGATACCTACCGCCAGCGACGACGTTCTTGAGCGCTGTCAGCATCGGATTGAACATATAGTACGAGTCGAAGGTGAGGTCGCCCAGAGTCAGAGCGTAGACGTTGCCTGAATATGCTCCCGACTCCATCGTCCTGCGGATGTCCGGAATCGTCTCGGTGATGAAACGGCCTGTCTCGTCGATGGTCTGGCACTGAGGGTCACCGATCATCAGAAGGGTGAAGTCGGTCTCTGCAGCGTCAAGCTTCTTGAGCTCGAAATCGCATCTGTAGGCCTTGCCTTTGGCGAAGATGCCCGGCGAGAAGAACGCCGGAAGATGGTAGGTCTCGTCCAGCGGGACCATATAGGCGGCCGGCACGGTGAAGTAAACATTGCGGGAAAGCGAGTTCCTCTGCATCTGGTAGACTCCGTTGGCGTCGGTCTTGACGAACGTGTAACCGTCGGTGACGGCGATTCCGGCGATTCCCTTGCCGGAATCCTTGTCCTTGATCACACCGGCGATGTCGACTCCGTCCTTCAGAGCGGTCCCGTTGATGCTGGTCTCGGTAAGTTCGGCCAGGACAGGTGTCTTGGAGTCGCCTACCGGGGCGGTCTCATCCTTGGAGCATCCCGCAAGAGCGGCGGCGAGCAGGGAGACACAAATAAAATAAGTTATCTTTTTCATATTTCAGTTCAATGAATATTAATTCCAACCGTAGTTCTGACCAAGTTTAGGGTTGAGGGTCAGCGCTGTCGTCGGGATAGGGCGGCAGTACATCTTGTCCTCCCACTGAAGCTCGTACTTGTAGATGAGGTAACCGTCCTCGATGTACCAGTCGGTGTCCTTGGCTCCCGCCTTGGTGGAAATAGGATAGTTGGTCGTACCGTTGGTGTTGGAAGCGGAGGTTGACCTGTCGAAGGTGTAGGTCTGGCCCTCGAACTCAAGGTCGGATCCGTCGCCGACATAGATGCCCTTCCAGCCGTTGTTGTCGTACCTGCGGGCGATAAGGTCACCCTGGCCGTAACGGTAGACGTCCCTCAGACGGAGACCGCTCTCGAAAGTAAGTTCGGTGACTCTTTCACGGCGGATCTCAAGAGCGATGTCGAGGTTACCCTGGGTGTACATCGGATGGCTTACGTTCTTGGTGTAGTACTCGTAGAGCCACTCGTCCCTTGAATAGTCACCGCTTCCAGGATAGATGTTGGCGACTCCCGCGCGCTTGCGGAGAGCTCCGACTGTCTTGTCCCAGATGTCCTGCGTCATCCCGCCAAGCTCGTTCTCGGCCTCGGCGTAGATAAGGAGGACCTCAGGGTAGCGGACGATAGGGAGCGAGTTCGCGTCGATGGAGTTCTGGAAGTGGGTCTCGTCAGGAACGGACCATTTGCAGATCATGTAGCCTGTCTTGCAGAAGGAGAAGTCGATCCTCTCGTTAGGATAGGAGGAGTTGGAGATGGCGTGGCCCGGACCCAGCACGGTGGCGGCGAGACGGGAGTCACGGCCTTCGAACTCTTCGGTGATAGGAATCTGGTCCTCACCGGCCTTCACGTCGATAGGCTTGCCGTCGGTCTTCAGGAACATGTCCACGAGATCCTTGGTGCCTGAATACTGCTGGCCGAGGGTCGAGGAGTGGAAATATCTTGTAAGACTGTGGCGCACATTGAGTTCCTCACTGTAGGAGCGGCCCCAGATCACCTCTTTGGACTGGAGGGAGTTGCTGATGAACAGGGAAGGGTAGTCGCTGACGAGAGAGAATCCGCCCTGGTCGATGACGGTCTTGGCGCAGGAAGCGGCGAGACGCAGAAGGTCATCCACGCTTTCATATTCATTGGTCCAAGGCTTGCCGGTGGCAGGGTTGTAGGACACGTTCATCCTGAAGGTGGCTTCGTTGAGGAAGTACCTGGCGGCGAGAGCGTTGACGACATATTTGTCGATCAGCACGCGGCCGTCCGTGTGGAATTTGTCGGCCATACAGTTGGTGGCGGCGAACTCAAGGTCCTCCCTGATCTTGTGGAAGACATATTCCCTGTCATCCCTCGGTCCGTAGAGAATCGTGGAGTCGCTCGGCTGGAGGTATTTCTCCACCCAAGGCACGTTGGAGAAGGTGTTCACCTTGTCCACGTACTTCATAGCTCTCCAGAAGCGGGCCACACCCTCGTAGTGGTTGTAGATGTTCTCGTCGACCGCGGACTTGGCCTTGGTCATGTTGGTGAGCATATAGTTGCACCTGCGGAGGAATTTCCAGTCGCTCGTGCTCCAGCCGCTCTGCTTTGAAGAGTCCCAGTTCGAGGACGGACGGTAGAAGTCGGTGCTGGTCTTGGTCGCGATCAGGTCGTTGTAGGCATCGCCGGAGTTGGTCTCCGAAGAGTTCGGCAGCCAGTACTGAAGCAGGGAGTTCGAGTAGGTCTCAAGCTCCGACTCGCTTGCGAAATACGTCTCGGCGCTGAACTTGTTGATCGGCTCCCTGGTCAGGAATCCCTCGCAGGATGCCAGTACGGAAAGCATCAAAGTGCCTGTCAGTATGTAAATTATCTTTTTCATCATCATCTTCTTTTAGAATGTTAGACCGACACCGAAAGTGAAGGTTTTGAGCATAGGGTAGGACATACCGTCTCCGATTCCGGAAAGGCCGTAGCTGCTGGCGCTGCTGGCGCTGTCGAAGTCCGTGTCACCCACGGCGATTCCCTCAGGGTCGAACATGTCGGTGTACTTGAAGATAGGTGACCAGGTCCAGAGGTTCTCCATCGAGCAGTAGACTCTCAGGCCCTGGATGTTGATCTTCTCAAGAAGCTTCTTAGGGAAGTTGTAGTCGACCGTGAGGTTCTTCAGACGGATGTAGGCCGCGTTCTGGAGATAGTGGTCGTTCTCAACGGTCAGAGGACCGAGGTTACGGTTGGCGGAGTAGCCGACACGTCTTGTCCAGTAAGGGTTGTCGTCGTAGTTGGTGACCACCCAGTTCTCGGTGCTGTAGTCCACGTGGGCGTAGTTGTCGCCGGTCTGGGTCTTCATCAGATAGGCGCTGTAAGGCCTGTTGTACTGACCCCAGAAGAAGGCTGTCTCGCAGCGAGGATACCAGTCGCGCTTGCCGACTCCCTGGAAGAACAGAGAGAGGCCGATGCCGTTCCACTTGAAGTCGAGGTTGACACCGTACTGGTAGCGAGGGGTCTCGTTGCCGATCCTGTCAAGGTCGCCCCAGTCGTCGAGGGTGCCCTTGCCGTAGTCGATCTTGCCGTCACCGTTGAGGTCGAGGAACTTGAGGTCACCGGCGTAGGCGCGGAAGTTGGATCCGTTCTTGTGGTAGGAATCCGTAGCCCAGTTGTTGGCTTCCTCGTTGGTCCTGAATATGCCGTCGGTGCGGAAGCCCCAGATCTCGCCGAGTTCCTTGCCTGAGTAGTAGTCAAGGATGTCGCCGGAGGTGGAGGTATATTCAGTAACCCAGGTCCTGGTGTCCCAGAGGCTTCCCTTGATGCTGTAGTTGAGGTCCTTGCCGGCCACCTTGAAGGAGTCGCGCCAGGAGAGGGTGACCTCCCAGCCCTTTGTCTGGAGGGCGGCGAAGTTGCCCTTAGGGGCGCTGTTGCCGTAGACCTGAGGCAGCTCGTAGCCGGCGGTGATCAGGTCGGTGGTGTTCCTGACATAGTAGTCACCCGAGAAGGAGAGCCTGCTCTTGAGGAGGTCGAAGTCGAGACCCACGTCGTAGGTGGTGACGGTCTCCCAGGTGAGGGATGAAGGCACCAGCGACGGGTCGGAGACATAGTTCACGAACTTGCCGTCGACGACGATCGAGGATTTCTCGACGCTCATCGTCTCGAGGAATGAATATGGCGATATGCTACCGTTGCCGAGGGATCCGTAGTTGGCGCGGATCTTAAAGTTCTGCATCCAGTTCTTGGCCCAGGCCATCCAAGGCTCCTCCGACAGTCTCCAACCGAGGGAGAATGAAGGGAAGAGGCCCCACTGTGAGTTTGACGGGAACTTGGAGGATCCGTCATAGCGGGCGGAAGCCTCGAAGATGTACCTGTTGAGGAGGGTGTAGTTGGCGCGGCCGAAGAAGCCGACGATGCCGTAGGAACTGTCGTTCTGCTCGGTCTTCATCTCGCCGTCGAAGAGTTCGAAGGACTTGTACATGTCAGGGATGAGCATTCCGAGTCTCTGGAGGTAGAACCTGTCGTACTGGTAGTCCTCGAGGTTCCATCCGGCCACGACGTTGAGGTTGTGGTTCTCGTTCAGTTTCGGAGTCCAGGTGAGGACCGCGTTGGCTGACATATAATCAGTGTCGTAGGTCCAGCGGCTCTTGTACGAACCGGCCTGGGTGACATATTCAGTACCCGCTCCGGTAGGAGAGGTGTAGAAAGTCAGAGGGGCGCGGTAACGCTCCTTCCACTGGCGCGTGGCCTTGTAGGAGAAGTCGCCGCGGATCTTCAGCACCTTAGGGACGATGTCGATGGTCGCGCCGATGGTCGTGTTGACCACGATCTTGGAGTCGTCCTGGCCTGTGTTGCCCTCGAAGAAGGAAGCGTAACCGGTCTTCACGCCCGCGAGGGTCCAGGATCCGTCCTCATTGTAAGGAACGAGGGCAGGGGATCCGTGCTGGTCGATCTGGTGAGGAAGCACCGAGCCGGTGGTGAACATAGGCTGGTGCGAGTAGCTGCGGAACACGGAGGTGTTGTTGTCGAGGGAGAGCCAGTTGTTGATCTGCACCTTGGCTTTGGAGCGGAGGGTGAAGGTGTTGTAGTTCTCGTCGCCGATCTTGTAGATACCGCCCTGGTCGAAGTAGCGTCCCGTAAGGTTGTAGGTGAGCTTCTTGGTCGCTCCCCTGACGCTGATGTCGTGGGTGGTCGAAGTCGTGTAGTCCTTGTACATGTTGTCCAGCCAGTTGTAGCTGCCGAAGTAGAGGTACTGGCCGCTGCTGCCGATTCCGCCGTAGACGGAGTCGTAGCCGCCTTCCCTCAGTTTCCTGAAGGTCTCGAGGTAGGTCGTGCCGGACATCGCCACGTTCTGCGTGTTGATGGTGGTAGGCACCTTGCCGGAAGATCCAGGCACGCGGCTGTCGTTGCCGTAGAACTCGTAGAAGGCCTCGGTCCACTCAAGACCGTCGGTCACGATGTTGTCCTCCCACTTGACGATCCTGCTGTTCAGCGAGAACGAACCGTTGTAGGAAACCGTGATCTTGTCGGTGTCGGCGTTCTTGGTGGTCACGAGGATCACACCGTAGGCCGCCCTGGCTCCGTAGATGGCCGCCGAAGAGGCGTCCTTCAGAACCGCCACCGTCTCGACGTCGGCAGGGTTCACCTGCGAGAGGCTTCCCTCCACGCCGTCGATCAGCACGAGGGCAGAGCCTTCGTTACCGATGCTGTGGGAGCTACCGGAAGCGCTGCTGCTGAAGTTCTTACGTGTGTAGTAGGAGGTTCCGTTGCCACGGATGTAGATGTTTCCCGAGTGGGTAGCCTTACCGTCGGTCTGGACGATGTTCAAGCCGGCGATCTGGCCCTGGAGGGAACGGGTCACGTTGGCGTTAGGACGGTCGGCGATCATCTCGCCGTCAAGGTTCTCGACGGAACCCACCAGCTGTGTCTTCTTCAATGTACCGTAACCGACGACGACTGTCGCGTCGAGCATCTGGGTGTCCTCGGCGAGAGCGAAGTCGATCTTTCCTTTCTGGCCCACGGTCACTTCCTGGTCCTTGTAGCCTATGATCTGGCAGATGAGGACATCGGAAGGCTTGGCCTGGATGGAATATTTTCCATCAACGTCGGTCGAGACTCCGGTGGTGGTCCCTTTGATCATCACCGTGGCCGCGATAAGCGGTTCGCCCGTCACTGCATCCTTGACGACTCCCGTCACCGTGGCCGTCTGGGCGGACACGTTGATGGCGGAGAGCAACGCCAGATGGATGGCGATGACGACGAACAGAATTTTCTTGAAATAATGTTCCATAATTTTTCCCAAAAGAATTGTCTCTCAAATAATTGATTGAAAGTTGCCTTGTTCTTGGATCCGCACGGGAGCTTTCCGGACAATCTTCGGGATTCGGATGCTGGCTGATATTTGTTGTTACATCATTCGGAAAATGTGTTGATTATTAAACATTTAATGTCAAATTATGCGGTTTGCGGAACACACTGACAACCATTTTTTGAATAGTCATCATACCCATAAACCTACGCAAAGATACTTATATTCATTGAAAATTAGCACAAAAAAATCACCCCCCCCCAGGAAAATCGTTTTAAAAATAGTTGCGTTTCAAGGAAAAACGTTATATTTGCACTTGGATTCGCAACCGGGACAATCCGGATCTTTTTTCAGCATTCTGATGCGTGACGGAGAATATTACAGAATAATCTCTGTCAGTCCTTTTATTGCATACGGCGGCCCAACGCCTCGGACGGCGGACCCGCCATGCAAAATCAAGTTTGATCACACGTTTAACGAATCAGCTGAATCACAAATTAGTATGAAATCAACAAAGTTTATAGTCGGGGTTCTCGCAGGAGCCGCTCTTCTCTTCTCCGCCTGTCAGGATGAAATCTCCTCGGGCGAGGATGCGTCAAGACTGACCCCTGGCGACCTCCGCTACGATGTGGAGAACAGCACCTCCGACGCTCTGGCCCTGTGCTGGAGCGCTGGCGAGACCATCGCCGCCGGTGCGACCTCCTACAGCATCGAAGTGTGCGACGAGCCTACCGAAGCGGTCAGCACCTACGATGACAACATCCAGACCATCAAGGCTTCCGCCGTCAGCGGCGGTGTCGGCAGAGCGGTCTTCACCAAAGGTGTCAGCGAGTACACCGAGAAATATGCGAGGATGCGCGCCCACTACGGCGCTTCATTCTCCCCTTGGGTCTTCGCGAAGGGTCCGGACGGCAATCCGGCCGTCTTCGTGACCGGACACGGAATCAAAGATCCGAGCAAAGCGGCGGTCGACAAGATCGACATCGACTGCCCTGCGGACAAGGACGAGTTCACCATCTCGGCGGACCTGTCTTCCGTAGCCTCGGCCAGCAGGGTGCTTGTCCTCCTTATGGACTACACCAGCCAGTCCGCGATAACCACCATACTTGTGGACCCTTCCAAGGTGACCACCTACACACACACCTTCGAGGGGCTCCACTCGGGCAAACTCTACCAGGTGAAGATGCTCGCTGAATATGACAACGGCACACAGGCCGCCTACATCTCCGACTGGACAATGGCGGAGGACGATGTTGTCAACGACGAAGGCGAGACCATCAAGTCAAGCGTCATCCAGTGCGGCAAGGGCATCGTGTTCATCAACGGAGTGCCTCCGACCGTAAAACTCGATTCGAAGACTTCAGGACAGCTGGTGTTCCAGTGGACCGAGTACGGCTTCGGCAACATCGCCAAAGACGCAGCCATCCCTGTCAAGGTGGCCCTGTACAAGAACGCGGGCTGCACGGAACTTGTCTACGGATGGACCATCAACAAATATGAAATCTCAGGCAGACAGCCTACGATCGTGTTCTCCAACCTGGAGCCTGAAACCAGCTACTGGTTCACCTGCCAGGACACCAACACCGGTCTGCTTTCCGACGCGCTTGAGGCCAAGACGGCCAGCTACAACATCGTGATGGTCGGCGAGACCAAGGTGAAGGCCGGTGAATATGCCCTCGCCGAGAACTTCAGCGAACTCTACTACGGAGGCTACGCCGTCAACTACTCGCCGAACCCGAGCAACGCCAAGAACGGCTATGTCTACCCTACCGAAGGCAAATGGGACTCCGCCAGCCTCGTATGGAGCGACGGCAACCACGGATTCTTCAACACCCTCGGCAGCACAGGCGCTGTAGCTGCATCCAGGTTCAAGGACTGGGCCGTGGTTCACGGTCCACAGAACGGCACCGGATCCGCGGTGGTCGGAGACTGCTGCATCCGCACCGGTATGTTCCAGATGGGAGCTTCCTCCGGAATCCCTCAGCTGTTCACACCTGAGCTGAACAACCTTGAAGGCCTCGCCACCGTGACGCTTTCATTCACGGCTTCATCAATGTGGGAGAAGGGCGCCATCATGGAGGCAAGTTCAGCCGACTTCCAGTCGATCGCCATCTACACGGCCACCGGCGGAACCGCCGACAAGACGATGTCCACAAGTTACGGAACTCTCACCGGAGCCACCATCAAGGAGGTCGCCGTGCTTGACCGCCCTGCCACAGACCTCACCGAACCGGCCTGGGAGACCAAGAGCGTGACCCTCCGCAACATCGCCCCTGGCACACGTATCGGCATCGGAGCCGTCCGTCCTGACGGCAAGACCGGCAACCAGCGCTGGCTGCTGAGCGACGTCAAGGTCAAGGTCGAGTCCTACGGCGTGCCTACCCTCGAGACCCCTGTCCTCAAGAGCAAGGAGATCCACGACATCAGCGCCACCTTCGAGTTCGAGGCCCAGGACCAGGCCCAGAGCTACAAGCTCGGCTACAAGAAGAGCGGTGACAAGGAATATTCCTACATCGAGAACACCAAGCCTTCATTCGAGCTCACCGGTCTCGAGATGGGCGCCGACTACATCATCAAGGTGACCGCACTCGCCGGAGAGTACGAGTCAGAGACTCCGTTCTTCCTTGAATTCACCACAGCCGTCGTCATCCCTGCCGTGCCTGTCATCGACGCGGCCGCCACCGACATCAAGGCCACGAGCGTGGTTCTTGCCTGGGGTGCCGCAGAGAACGCGACAAGCTACATCGTGAACTACAAGAAGAGCGCTGACTCAGAGTGGACCGAGGCCAAGGCCGAAGGCACCAGCCTCGAGATCAAGGGACTCAAGGACAACACCGCCTACGACTTCCGCGTGGCTTCAGTCCGCGGCAACAGGCAGTCTGAATTCTGCGCGCCTGTCACCCTCACGACTCCGGAAATCAGCTGGGACTACCCTCTGACCATCAACGACGCGGAGACCTTCGCTTCCTGGGTCAACACCGGCGCTGAATATGCCGCCGCAGGCAACGTGGTCACCCTCGGAAACAACATCGACATCTCCGGTATGGAGATCAGCATCATCCCTACATTCGCCGGAACTCTCGACGGTAACGGGAAGACTCTGAAGATCGCCACCAAGACAGCCCTCATCAACAAGCTGACAGGCGTCGTGAAGAACCTCACGGTTGACGGAAGCGTCACCTGGACTTTGGGCGAAGAGTCAGAGGCCGGCCACGCTCTCGCGGCCCTCGCCCTGCTTTCAAGCGGTGAGATCACCGGATGCACCAACAAGGCGGCCGTTTCGTTCAGCTCGACCGGAGTGGTCGGAGCCCCTGTGGTCGCCGGTCTCGTGGCCTACCAGGAAGGCGGCAAGTTCTCCGGCAACGTCAACTACGGAACAATCAGCATGACACACGCCGGCACGGCGCACGTCGCCGTTGACGGATTCAACAGGAAGCCGTTCTCCGTCGCAGGAGGTCTTGTCGGTGTGGTTGTCAGCGCGACTGTCGACAACTGCCGCAACGAAGGCGCCGTCAATGTCAAGGGCACGGACCCTGCCAAGATTGTCGCCCGCCACTACATCGGAGGTCTTGTCGGAACTCCTGAGGACGCCGTCATCAAGGACTGCGTCAACAAGGGAGCCGTGACGGCTGACTTCACAGACGCGGCCAAGAGCGCTGCCAAGCAGGTCTGGGTCGGCGGAATCGTCGGCGGACGTAACGGTGACGTGAAGACCGTGGACGGAGCCCTTGTGGACAACTGCAAGAACTACGGCACCTGCACCCTCATCGCCGAGAACAGCGTCAACAACTACCTCGGAGGTATCGCAGGACAGGCTACGATAGAATCAGGCTCTGGCTTCACTCTTCAGAAGATCACGAACAGCACCAACTACGGCAAGCTCGTGAAGAAGGGTGCCGGCGGATGCCGCATGGGCGGAATCTCCGGCGGTGCCGCCACACTTGACAACTGCTCGAACGAAGGTGAGATCGTCGTTGAGAACATCACTGATTCAGGCGCAGTCGGCGGACTCGTAGGCTATCCTACCCAGTCATACCACACGATCACCAACTGCAAGAGCCTCGGCAAGATGACCAGCACCGCGACCGCGGCCTTCGCTATGGGCGGCATCGGCGGACAGGCTGGCAACACGGCTCAGACCTGGAGCGGCTGTACCGTCAACTGCGCGGTCAGCGGCCAGTCAGCGAACCTTGTCGGTATGGTTGTCGGAACGGCCAAGACCCTGAAAGTAACCATCACCCTCGGAACTGCCGAAGCTCCTATCAAGGTCAAAGGTTCGGTCAACGGCACAGCCATCACGGCTGACAATCTGTCCAAGTACATCTCAAGCGACGGCACGAGAAGCGCTGACGGCAAGATCACCACTGCCGCGAAGGGCACTTTGAACGCCGCCAACGTCATCTTCGGCGAATAATCCATCAGAGGCCGGCCCGGCTACCGGACCGGCCTCTTTCAATA
>CAVJKE010000001.1:25213-30884 GCA_963649695.1 bacterium | reverse complement strand
CGCCTCGCTCCCGTCGAAGCATTTCAGCGACACCGCCTTCGGGGAAATGACCCGAAGACCGGCGTAGCGGACGCTATAACAGAGAATCCTGCTCATTGCTCTCGAAAGGATATGGTTCAGCCTCGTAAACGGTTCCCTCGTGTAGAGGGGACGTGAATCTCACGACACCCTCAATGCTCTTCACATCCTTGCCGTTTTCGCCGATAATGCGGCCGTATCTGCTCTTTAAGGCGCGGAGGCCGGAAAAGAGCATGAATCCCTGACGGCCTTCTGGGTCGGAGATGGCTTTGACCGACACGAGGTATTCCCTTGTATTCGCCGGTGCGGGGTCAGGGTCGTCATCTACCACCTCGACCAAAATATAGGCGAAGCCGCCGCCATCGAAGAACTCGCGGCCGTCCTTCCGAGCGGAGAACAGGTCACCGCTGACGCGTTCTGCCTCGATCGGGTGATCGTGATTGTTAGGGTCATAGGACTTGATGACGGCTTCGCCGGTATAAGGGCCGTATTCGGCGTTGTCGGCTCCGCGTTCTGCTTCCCATCTGATAGTTTTTCCGATGAAAGAGGCGATGTTACTAGTGTTGAGGATCTGTTTCATGATTTTGTGTGTTTAAATTGTTTTCTTCCTTTCTTGTGTTACAAAGATCGTCATTTTATTTTGATTATGCAATAGTTAATCAAAATATTTTGCATTTTTTTTGGGGGAAGATCTTAGCACTCGAAATACTTGCCGTCCTTCAGTTCAACCTCGGCGAACATCGTCTCATAGAATTTCATCATGTACCCCTTGAACGAGTTGGCGGCGGCGGTCTTGTTGTAGAACCATTCGGCCACGGCGTACTGGCCGCTATAGACGGTCACGACGGACTTCGGAAACCACATGTCCTTTGAATGGTAGTCTCCGTCGGCCCACTGCGCCTTGATGGTCAGGCATATGGCCTTCTCGCTCTCCTTGACGATGTCGGAGGTGGTGGCGGAGATGATGGTGAACTGCTTTCCGTTGGCGATAATGTGGGAAAATGCTGTTGTCATGGCTTTGTGTTTTTTTAATTGTTTGACTTTCTTCCTTTCTTGTGTTACAAAGATCGTCATTTTATTTTGATTATGCAATAGTTAATCAAAATATTTTGCATTTTTCTACCTTTTGACAATAAATTCGACCAAAAGGAACGAACAAACCTGCATTATAATTGAGCCACAGCTTCCCGCCCTGGCCGGCCTGCGACAAAGTCCGCCACCCGCCGGGCGGCCTCGTCCACCTTGGAGAGGTCCGCCCTCACATAGATGAGGGTCGTGGCGTGCGCCCGGTCGGAGTGGCCGAGCGCCTGTCCGATGATGTCGACGGGAACCCCGATCTGGTAGGCGAGGGTAGCCCAGGTGTGCCTCGCCCAGTAGGTCGTGAGGTCGGGTGGAAGGCCGTTCCCGAGGGCCTTCAAGCCATCGTTGAGGCGGTGCAGGTAGTCCTTGTAGCCGCCGAAGCGGTCGAGGACGTTGAGGAGATGCCGCTCGCCTTTATATCTTTCAAGGATCTCCGCCGCCGCCGGGAGGATTTCGACAGAGTAGAGCTTGTGAGTTTTCTTGCGGCGGTACTCGAACCGCCCGCCCATGACGGCGGAGGGGAGGGCCTCGAACAGGTCGGCGGCGCTCACGCCGCGGAGGTAGAACATCAGCATAAAGATATCGCGGCGTTCCGCCGCCTTCCCGGAGAGCGGGAGGTCACGGAGCCGTCGGAGCTGCCCGACCGTGAGCGACCTCTTCCGGGTCTGCTCTGTTTTCGGCGAGAACTGCCGGAAGGGGTAGAGGGTCGTGAGGCCCTCGTCCAGGGCGGCGTTGAACACCGCCCTGAGACACCTGAAGACGATGGAGCGGGAGTTGAGGGAGCGGGTCGCCGCCATCTTCCGGTCGACCTCCTCGAGGTAGCTCTTGGAGATGTCGCCGAAGGAGCGGGTGTCGAAGAGAGGGTCGGCCGCCCTCAGGGCGGCGAGGCTCTGCCTGTACACCTCCCGGTTGCCGGCGGTCGAGCAGCCGGCCATCTTGGCCTCCCATGAGGTCAGGACCAGCGACCTCGCCTCCGGGTGCGCGAGGATGTCCCTGATCTGGGCGGCGGTCAGCGACCTGATGTCGAGTTCCGCCATCGCCCTCTCGGCCCTGTCGAGGGCGGCGATGATCTCGAGGTTGATTTCATTTTTCCGGGGGTGGCGGACGACCGTCCCCGACCCCTCGTCCCACTGGTCCGGACGCACGTTCCGCCCGAGGGGGATGTAGGCGGTCTGCCCCTTCTGGGCGACCGCCAGCTTCAGGGGCGACGCCCCTCCGGCCTTGACCGACCGGGTGTCTAGTTTTATCGAAAGCTTTGCCATATGGGAGGTGATATTTGCAAGTTTTTTTGCAAGTTTTGGCCGCTGTGATGTCCATAAATGTCCATAAATGTCCACATTCTGGGCGGCCTGAAATAGACAAAAACGTCCTCCGGGGCATCGCCCGGAAGTTTGTAAAATATTGGAATAGTGTGATTTGCGGTTTAGTGGAGATATAGAGATTCGAACTCTAGACCCCCTGCTTGCAAAGCAGAAAAGAGCGGCCGCAAGCGGTTGAAGTCCAAGAGGTTGCGGACATCTTGAAAAGGTCTTGCAAGTTTTTGGCCGTCAGAAATCGCTCAAAACAGCCACGGCGGCGGCCAGCACAACGAAGGCAAAAAACATATAAATAATTATCGTTAAAATTCACTATCCTTGAAATTGTCATATCAATGTCATTAATTAAACATTATTTTTGCTCAAGATGACCGCCTCCACGAGCGGCCGGAGGTCGGTCACGCCGAGGCTCTCCCGGCGGACTCCGGGCTTCCGGCCACAAGGCGTTCAATCGTGCGCTGCTGGGACTCGACAATGCCGAGGAGGCGGCGGTTGTCGTCCTCGAGGCTTCTCACCCTCCTGTCGAGGGCGGCCATAGGGTCGGCCTCCGCCGCCGTGACCGCCAGGTCCGAGATGTCCCAGCCGTTGCCGCTTCCGGCCAGAAGTTCGAGGGCCGAGAGCGGCACTCTGACCGCTCCGCTCTCCCACTGCGAGATGGTTCCCTGCGACACCCCAACGAGCTTGGCGAGGTCGCTCTGGCTGATGTGATTTTTCCTCCTGAAGGCTTTCAGATCTACCATTTCCTGTTCATTTATTAATTTTTCTAATAATTTTGTCGCAAATATTAGGAAATCTAATATTTATTGCCTACCTTTGCATCAAACCCCTTGCTAAAGGTTTATAAAAATTCTTTTAAGATGCAAAGTAAGGAAGAAATTTCAACAAAGACAACATTCGCCGTCATCTGGGAGGAGCTGACGGCCGCCCAGCGGCAGACCGCCCTCCGCCACCTCGTCGCCGAGGCGAGGGTGACGCCTCAGACGGTATGGAACTGGAGGCACGGCCGCACCCGGCCATCCTACCTCTACCAGCTCGGAATAGCCAAGGCCCTGAAGGCCGCCACCGGGGAGAGCTACAGCGTGTCCTCTTTGTTTCCGGAGATATGACGCACGAGCCTCCTGACGTCCTCCCCGCCGCCCGCTACAACGAGAGCGAGGCCGCCCGCCTTCTCGGCGTGGCCAAGCGCACGATGATGCGCTGGCGGGCCGCCCGCCTTATCAGGCCCTGCCACACGGGGACAAGGGTGTGGTACAAAGGCTTGGAAATCACTAAATTTTGGTTAAACCACTAATATTCAATTATATGGAAAAGATCAAGGAAAACTCCAAGGGCTGGCTGCTCGCCGCCGCTTTGGTCCTCTTCGCCGCCGGCTTCGTCGGCCTTTTCACCGACCAGCTCCTCCAGGCCGTCATCTGCCTCGCCATGATGTGGGTGTCGACCGTCATTTTGAGCAAAATTTTTTGACAGCTATGGAAAATTATGTCGTTGTCCAAGGATGGATGACCCACCTCGGCTTGCAAGCCTCGGAGCTGCTGGCGTTCGCCCTCATCTGGGGGTTCACGCAGGACGGCCGCCACTCCTGCCATGCGTCGGCTGATTATATCGGCCGGTTCTGCTGTCTCGCCGAAAAATCCAGCGCGAGAAAGCTCCTCCGCCGGCTGGAAGCGAAAGGGATGATCATTGTCACCCGCCATGAGGGCGGAGTGTCGGAATATCGCATCTCTCCGGAGGCGGGGTTGTCACAACCTCGGGGTGAGGTTGTCACAACCTCGGTACGGGGGTTGTCACAACCTCGGGGTGAGGTTGTCACAACCTCGGCAATAGATAATAAATCTATATTAATGTCTGATAATGTCGAGGCCACCCCTTCCGGGCCGGCCTCCGGCACCCCCGCCCCCGGGAAAAATAGGAGGAAGGGGCAGGTGCCGCCGACCCTCGACGAGGTTCTCGCTTATGCCGCGAAGTGCGGCGTGTCCTCCGCCCTCGCCAACGACTTCTGGCTCCACTATGAGGGGGTCGGGTGGAAATCCGGCAGGACGAAGATCGAGACTTGGTATCCGATTTTCCTGAAATGGGCGCAAAAAAGCGGGGAGGGAAGGTAGATGGAGGTACTCGGCACTCTCGGCGCGCAGACCGCCGTCATCTGGGACCTGATCTCGGGTCCCGAGAACATAAACGACATCAGGAGGGCGGTGCGCCCTGAGATGTTTACCGACACCCATCTCCGCTCGGCCTTCGTGGCCATCGTGCGGGCCTGGGACGAAGGCCGGCCCGTCGAGGCCGACACCCTCAGGGCCTCGGTCGACAAGGAGGCCTACGCCTCCCTCGTGCAGGCGATGGTCTCGGGGGCTTCGATGGCCGGCGGGGCTGTCGACGCGTTGAGGCACGCCGACCTCCTCAGGAAAGACCATTTCGCCAGGAGGGCGCTTGCCCTCAGCAGGGAGCTGGCCGAGATGTCGGCCGACGTCGACAGGATGCCGGACGCCCTCGCCGCCTTGTCAGCGAAGCTCTCCGCCGAGCTGGAGGGGTCGGTCTCCGCCGCCGGCGAGGTCCTCGCCGTGGAGGCCGCCGACAGGCTCGCCGAGTCCATCAAGGAGGACTCGGCCGCCCGGGCGAGGGGCGAGGCCACCTCCGTCACCACCGGCTTCGCTTTCCTTGACGATCGATTCGTCGGCGGCATGAAGCCATGCGACCTTGTCTACCTCGCCGCCCGCCCTTCGGTCGGCAAGACCGCCGTGATGCTGGCGATGGCGCGCGCCGCCGCCGCCCAGGGGTGGGCGGTCAAGATCTGGTCGCTGGAGATGTCCGCCGCCCAGCTGGCGGAAAGGCTGATGTACGCCCTCGGGGGTCTGCGCCCCGGGGAGAAGCTCTCCGGGAGGGTCGACTGGGACGGCCGCTGGGCATCCGCCCGCCGCTATCTTGAAAAGCTCAAGATCTACATCGAGGACAGCGTCTTCGATTTCGACTCCATCGTGGCCGACATCGCCGTCAGCCGCAGGAAGGGGAGATGCGACATCGCCTTCATCGACTATTTCCAGCTTATTGCGATGTCCGGCAGGGGCGGGGCGCAGTCCAGGGAGGAGCGCCTGTCAGAGATGTCCCGCCGGCTCAAGGTGACGGCGATGTCCCACCGCCTCCCCCTTGTCGTGGCCTCCCAGCTCAACAGGGAGAACATGAGGGAAGGGCGCGATCCTGACCTTCAGGACATGAGGGGGAGCGGGTCGCTGGAGCAGGACGCCGACCGCGTGGTCTTCCTT
>CAVJKE010000001.1:23199-24911 GCA_963649695.1 bacterium | reverse complement strand
GCGGCGGGAGTGCCGCCAGGAGAGACGAGGAAGGCCGCCGCGCGGCTTGTCGCCGCCGGGCGGCTGAAAGCCGGGAGGACGATAAACGACTTCTACCTCGAGGAGATTTAGAGTTATGCCGCCGTGACGGCGGCCAAGCGGGCGCAAGGCATATTCACAGTATCTGGAGAACAAATTTGAGTTTTCAACGACTCGCAAAGCGGGGTTCGACTCTCCGCCGCCCGCCAAAGAAAAAGGCCCGGCCGTTGGCCCAAAAGCGGCCTCAGTGTTATTCATTTATGTGGTTAATTTAAGATTTTTCCTCCGGCGGCGGGGACGTTCCCGGAGTTTTTTTTAGAGAGTTCAATTTTAAAAATTTGATATATGAAGAGTAAACGATTTGTCGTACAATGCTGGTACCGCGACTCGCACGGCGAGTGGTGGTTCGCCGACCTCGCCAAGGCGAGGGAGATGCGCTCGGAGCTTCTCGCGACGCTCCCGGCGGGGTGGGATGTCACGTTGAGGGAGGTGGAAGATGGCAGGGGTTAACGACGGCCGCCGCTGCCTGATCGTCAACCGGGAGTGCACCGACCTCTCGGCGGAGGGGTACGCCGCCCTGGCGGTCCTTGTCGAGATGGTCTGGGCCGTTCAGACGCTCGGCCACAAGATGTCCCACGCCCTCGACGTGATAGGGGCGAAGAACTGCCTGGTGCAGAGGAAAAAGCAGGCGTTCAACGACTCCAAAAAGGCGGTCACGGCCCTGTTGAGGGGCTTGGAGGTGGCCTTCGACACCACCTTCGACTACGCCACCTGCCGGGTGAAGGGCGAGGAGGCCGAGCGCACCGAGCTGCTCCAGAGGTACGCAGACGACCTCCTGCACCTGTCGCTGCTTTTCTACAGCCGGGTCGACGGCGAGGATGAGGACAAGAAGGCGAGGGTCTTCCGGGCCATCTCGAATTTCAAGCAGATCCAGGGCTTCGACGCCGAGGCCCTGATGGGTTTCTTCAAGTTGCAGTAAAAGTTTAACCAATCTAAATTAATGAGTTATGGACAAAATTAAAGACGTCAACGAGACGATTTTCAGGAACGCGGTCGGCCTTCGCAACCAGCCGCAGTACATCGATGACCTGGACGCCGGAGCGCCCCTCTCCTCGGTGGCGAGGGACTATGCCACGGTGGAGCTGCACAAGTGCTTCGAGGCCCTTGTCTGCGGTCACAGGGTCTGGAAGAAGGCCGCCGGGAAAAACGAGGCGTGTGCCGAGGTCACCGCCGCCGAGGCCGAGCGGGTCGCCGCGGAGCTGGCGGAGATCGCCCGGAGCATCGCCTCGTTCATCGGCGGCCACAAGTTGTACTACGATTTAAGCCACGGCTTCGGCCAAGATTTTGACGAGGCGGACGGCGGAAGCGGGGAGGACGGGCGATGAAGGAGACATTGGCCATTCTGTGCGTCCTTTTCATCATCGTGGTCGCCGTGGTGTGCGTCCTCGTGTCGAAGGTCGACCTCCTCGAGCGGAAGGCCGATGTCCACACGGACGCTCTCGGCGGGCTGAGGGAGAGGGCGGAGGCCCTGGAGCGCAGGACCGACTGGCTCGCGAGGGATGCCGACGACGGCTTCTCACGGCAGACTTTGAACCTCCAGCGCTGCGGCTCGAGGCTTAAGAAGGCGATCACACGGCTCAAGGCCGTGGAGTCCCATCTCGGCCTTGACCCCCGGGACGCTTTCAAAAAGGACG
>CAVJKE010000001.1:0-23007 GCA_963649695.1 bacterium | reverse complement strand
CGGCGGGGTACAGATTTCAAAATTTTTTCGAGATATGGGAGACAGGCAATATTATGACCGCACGGGCCAGCGGTTCAACAGCTGGACAATCGTCCGGCGTTCCGGGACGGTCTACATCGAAGGCAAGGCCGTGCCGCTCTGGGAGTGCCGCTGCGACTGCGGCACGGTCAGGCATATCGCCTCCAACCGCATAGGCCCGGGCATGTCGGGGTCGTGCGGCTGCTCGGTGTCGCAGAAATTCAAGGAGCGTTACGCCAGGGAGGCGGTGAGGTTCATCGAGGAGCATGAGATAGAGTGGCTCGGCGGCGGAGCGCCGGAGGATGTGTCCTCCGCCCTCGCCGCGGCCGGGGATGTCCCGGAAGGCTACAAGAGATGCGGCCGCTGCGGCAAGGTCCTGCCGCTGGAACTGTTCACGCACAACCGCAACCGCCCCGACGGCTACGGCTACGAGTGCCGGGAGTGCCGCAGAAGGTACAACGACATGACGCGGCCGCACAAGGCCGCGGCCGCCAAGGCGAGGCTCTTCAGGAGGCATTCCTTCCCGGGGTCCGGCCGGCCGCTCCCCTGCCCGCCGAGGTACGCGAACGAGCATGCCGACGACTGGATGTTCGGCGACCAACTCTGCGGTCTCCGGCCTATCTTCAAAGGCTGGCGGGCGCTGGGCGAGTTTAAGAGGGCGCAAGTTCCGGCCGAGGTTGAGGCCGAGGAAGAAGCCGCCGCGGATTTTTATGCGGCCGCTAAATGACGGCCGCCTTTTGGCATCAAATTTGACTCGGATTTTTTTTTGTTTAACCAAATAAATTTCAGTTGCTTATGTGGTTTTTAATAGCATTTTTCACGGTCATCGTCTGCGTGGGCGTGGTCGTTCTGGCCGACCTACACGGCCGTGTCCGCGATCTGGAGGAGACGGCTTTTCTCCTCCAGCGGCAGAAAGCGCCGAAGGCCCTCTATGACGGGGTCCGCTCGGAACTGGAGTCGCTCTCCGGTTCGGTAGGCAGTCTTGGGGCGAGGGTCGACACCCTCGAGGGAGCTTCACGGAAGAAATCGGCGAGGCCGAAGGACGAGAAATAAAAGGCGGTATGGTTTATATCAACGGAACCGCATTTTACAACGAGCCTGGTAGCTGCGGGACCTGCGAGATGTACATGTCCAGCGGCTCCTCCCTCGCCCCGTCGAGCGACGGCTACTGCCCCCTGTTCGAAGAGCGGCACCACTCCTGGGCCTCGCCGCCCAAGAGGTGTCAAAAATTGTTCAAGGCCGCGTTCAGGTATCCCGACGGGGTGCGGCTGGCCATTGTCGGGAACACAGAAAGAGGCTGAACTTTGTGGGAAAGATGAAAATTATTAATTTAGCGGCATATGGGAAATTTTAATCTGAAAGTTTACCTCGACCTTCTGCCGGGGGTGAAGGTCAGGGACATCGAAGGCAACAACGGACGCTCCCGCCGGTGCGTCTGCATCCCGATCGACAGCGCGGCCGGGACGGTGGTCGACAGCTTCGAGAAGTTCGACTTCAAGCTGGGCGGCCAGACTTCCGTGCCGCTCAAGCACATCGAGTTGAGGTTGACCGCCTTTGAGAGTTCCAACCAGGAATTCTCATCGCACTATCTCAAGTGCGACATCTCCAAGGAGAGGTTCGAGAAGTTGAGCGAGGAGCAGCAGCGCAACCGCCCTATCGTCGGCAACATGTCGCCGTGGACGGCCAAAGGAGAGAAGAAGGAGGCCGCCAAGGCCAAGCCTTCCGAAGACGAGGGGGGCTGGTAAATGATATGGGTAGGCGTGGACTGCGGTGTCCACACGGGTCTCGCCGTGTGGGACTCCGGGGCGAAGGCTTTCGTCTCGGTTGACACCGTGGCCGTCCACACGGCCCTGTTCGCCGTCCGTGAACTCGCCCTCGGCGGCGAGGTCGCTGTCGTGGTCGAGGACGCCCGCCGTCGGCGTTGGATCCCTGACACGCATGATATCAGGAGGGAGATGGGCCGCAGACAGGGGGCCGGAGCGGTCAAACGTGACGCCAAGATCTGGGAGGATTTCCTCGCCGACCTCAAGGTGACCGCCTTGTTCCTTCCGCCCGCCAAGGGGGCGACCAAGTGGACGGCGGATTGTTTCAAGCAGGTTACAGGCTGGCAGGGCCGTACGACGGAGCATTCAAGGGACGCGGCGATGCTGGTGTTCGGACGTTGAGGTTATGGGAGATTGCTTGTTTTCAAAGGATCCGGACTGGGCCGCTCCGGCGGCCAGGCAGAAGCCGCCGGATGATGACGGCGACGATGACGAAGTCGCAAAAAAACAGCGCATACGGCCGGTCATGCTGGAGCTGACCCCCGACTATCTCTACCGCCGCGCCTGGTCGGAATCGTGCCTCCTGGACCTGCTCGGAGAGTTCAGGTTCGCCGAGGGCCGCTGCTATAACTTCCTGACAGGCGGCGACATAGACGAGCTGTCTTATCTCCGCGCAGTGTTGAGGTCGCAGACGTTGGACCATTGCCTCATATCGACTTGGTCGATGTTCAGCGGCGACGGGACCCAGATTTTGGAATGGATAAAAGAAGGGAAAATAAAGAAGGCCGACATCTATGTCGGGGAGATATTCAAGGCGAGTTACAGCGGGGAATGGAAAGTACTCCACGACTTTTTCAAGGCCAGTCCCGACAAGGGACGCATCTGCGTGTTCCGGAACCATGCGAAGATAATCGCCGGCCGTGGCCCTAAGTTCGCGTTCGGCCTCCAGTCTTCGGCCAACGTCGGCCGGAATCCGAGGACCGAGAATGCCTGCCTCCAAATCGGCGAGGCTATCTATAACTTTTACAATGATTATTTTTCTAAGATTATAACGTTCGAGAAGGAGGACCGGGATGCGCAGGCTCGCATGGGATCGCAGGCAGACGGCCGACAGGGCCGAGGGGAAATATGTGAGGGTGAGGTCGGATGACCCTTACCACACCTGGAGATGGACGAAGGTCTCAAGGGCCTGGCGGGCGATGCACCCGCTGTGCGCCGAGTGTTACAAGGCCGGGAGGTTCGTCCCGGCGGAGGTCACCGACCACATCGTGCCTTGGCCAGTGTGCGGCGACTTCTGGGACAGGACGAACTACCAGTCGCTCTGCCGGAAGTGCAACGACGCGAAAGGCAACCGTGACAAAGCGGTCATCGAGAGATGGCGCAAGGAACACGGATTTAAAGGTAAACTTTAAGTCGTAGAGGTTAAATGATTAGATATAAAGGAGTTGGTATTATTCGGTTAAAAGTTGAGGAAAACGGGCGGTTTTGAAATGGCGGCTAAACATTTTAATAGAAAGAGGCGGTCGAAGTCGGACTTCAGATAGATAAGTCTAACTAACTCAATATGAAGTTATTAAACATCTTAATTTAAAACTTTAGGTAGGGGGGTCTAAATCTCTCTG
This sequence comes from bacterium, assembly GCA_963649695.1. Classification (GTDB taxonomy): domain Bacteria; phylum Bacteroidota; class Bacteroidia; order Bacteroidales; family UBA932; genus Cryptobacteroides. The sequence goes on along the minus strand of CAVJKE010000001.1, from coordinate 19,604 downwards.
ACCCAATCGGATAAGACCACGCCACCCGATTTGAAGACGCGCGGGCAGAAAATTCCGGGGCTTATGGCACGGTTTATGGCTCGGAATTTTAGTAAAGTTTAACATGTTAGTATAAATTTTTTATGGGAGGAGCGGGCAGCGGAAGGAAGCGCCAGCCGGCGGAGCTGGCCAAACTGAAGGGGACGATGAAGGCTTCCCGCTACCGCGGCGTGGCCGCCGATGGCGGCGACAAGGTGGGGTCGCTCCAGGCATGCTACAGCGTCCCGCTGTACAGGGAGATGTCGCAGCGGGCGCGCGACGTCTACCGCTCCGTGTGCCGTATGCTCCTGCCGCTCAAGATGTTGACCTTCGCCGACCTCCAGCAGCTGGTAGTCTACGGCAACGCCTGGGACGGCTACCTCGACTGCATGGCCGACATCAGGAAGAACGGCCGCTACACTTTGAGGAGAGGGCCGGACGGCGAGGTCGCCGGGACTGTCGAGAACCCTTCCGTGCGGCATCTCAAGCTCTTCTACGAACAGATCGTGAAAATCGGACAAAACTACGGTCTGACCCCGGTCGACCGCCAGCGCATCAAAGCCCAGGCTTCGGGCGACGATCCGAGGCTCCAGATAGTGAACCTTGTGATGAAGGGGGAAGGCTATGACGGACCGGAGGAGCAGTAGGACGATGGAGAGGGTCGACGCCTACAGCGCCGCCATCGTCTCCGGCGGGAAGCCGGCGAACAGGATGATCGTCCTCGCCGCCAAGCGTTACGAGGCCGACAAGCTCCGCTCAGACCTCTACTTCGACACCTCCGCCGTCGAGCGGTTCGTGCGGTTCACCTCGCCGCTCAAGCACTACAAGGGCGACTTCGCCGGGAAGCCGCTGAGGCTCGAGGACTGGCAGCTCTTCGCCGTGGCGAACATCTTCGGCTGGAAGCGCGTGGCGACGCGCAAGCGCCGATACCAGTACGTCGACATTTACGTCCCTCGTAAAAATGGGAAGACGACGTTCGCCGCCGCCATCGCCCTCTTCCTGCTCCTCTTCGACGGCGAGTCCGCCGCCGAGGTGTACGCCGCGGCGGTCGACAAGGAGCAGGCCAAGATCTGCTTCGACACGGCCAAGGAGCTGGTCAGGAACTCTCCCTACTCCCAGCTGGTCGATGTTTACCGGAACAGCATCGTCTACTCCCCCGTGGCGGCTGCCTTCAAGCCGCTGACCAAGGACACCAAAAACAAGGACGGTCTCAACCCGCACGCCGCCATCTGCGATGAGCGGCACGCTTGGAAGACGAACGAGATCTACGACGTGATCAAGACCGGCATAGGCGCGCGCTCGCAGCCGCTGGTGTTCAGCATCTCGACCGCCGGCACCGACACGGCCGCCCCCTATTTCAGCGACCTCGAGTTCCTCCGCAACGTGATGCTCGGAATCCACGAAAAGGACAACCATTTCGTGATGCTTTACGAACCGGACGAGGGCGACCGCTGGGACGACCCTGAGGTCTGGAAGAAGGTCAATCCTAACTACGGGGTGTCTCTCTACCCTGCCTATATGGAGAGCGAATACAATGAGGCGCTCAAGAAGGGTGGCAGCACCCTCGCCGCCTTCTGCACCAAGAATTTGAACCTGTGGGTCGACGCTCCGGAGGTGTGGATCTCCGACGACGACGTGGCGGCCAACTCCCGCGGCCTCGACCGCAAGGAGCTGGCGGGGAGGGAGTGCTGGGTCGGCATCGACCTGGCTTCAAAATCTGACATCACGGCGGTCGCCCTCTGGTTCCCGGAGCTGAAGGCCGCCGACTTCATCTTCTGTGTCCCCGAGGCCAAGGTGGTCGAGTCGACCGACCGGGTCGACTACCGCCTCTGGAGGGAGCAGGGGTGGCTGACCGTCACCCCGGGCAAGACCCTCGACGAGGACTGGTTCGTCTCGATGCTGTTGAACCGTCTCGATGGATACGATGTCAAGCGGGTCGCCTATGACCCGTGGGCGATGTGGAACATCCTCCCGAAGTTCGGCCGCTATGGCGACCGGCTTTTTGAATATCGTCAGAGCATACGCTACATGTCGGTGCCGACCAAGTGGGTCGAAGGCGCGACCCTCCGCCACGAGCTGGAGCTGTTCGGCAACCCGGTCATTAGATGGATGTACAGAAATGTGGTCATCTACCGCGACCCGAACGCCAACATCAAGCTCGACAAGGCCCGCAGCCGCAACAAGATAGACGGCGTGGTCGCCCTCGTGGACGCCGTCGGCGGCTGGCTCGACAGCGCCGCCGCCGGGAGTTCCAAGACGATTTACACAACTCATGACCTCAGAGTGCTATGACTGATAGGAACGAATTTGACAAGGCCCGCCTCTGGCGGATGGCGACCCGCCGGGGGTTCGCCGCCCTCTTCTGGGAGGAGCTGGCCTCCCGCCGCAAGGCCGACCCGGCCGTCACCCGCCGGGCGGTGTTCGAGGAGCTGAACGCCCTCTTCGAGGGCGAGTTCGGCGAACCCCGTTTCCCAAGCTACGACACCTTCCGGCACTCGCCGGAGTTCAGGGCGTGACCTCTCCGGGCGCGGGCGGATTATCCCGGAAGTCTGGCATCAAAATTGACTCGGAAAAATTCCCCTTCACATTGGTAGTTTTTTCCACTTGAAATCGCCTCCGGCTGCTTATATTGCGGTCGGATGGCTTTGATTGACAATATAATAGCGAGGATAGTGAAGAAGCGAGGCGTGACAATCGCCCCCGCCTCTTCCGTCACCGTGGCCCCGCCCGTCGACTTCGGCGAGAGCGTGGACAACTCCACCGCTCTCAAGATCACCGCTTTCTACGCCGGCATAAGGCTCATTTCCGAGAACATCGCCTCCCTTCCGAGGGCGGTGAGGCATTATACGGCGGCCGGGACGGTCGAGGAGACCGCCCACCCGGTCTACCGGCTCATCAACGTGCGGCCGAACGATTACACGAACACGTTCGACTTTTGGAACTGCATAACCACCTGGCTCGAAGGCTGGGGCAACGCCTACGCCGTCATCATCAGGGGGCAGGACGGCCGTCCTGCATCCATCCATCAGGTCCACCCTACCGCCGTGTCGTCGACATTCGTCAACGGCAAGCGCTGGTACAGGGTGACGGTCGCCGAGCAGGGCCTGTCGTGGCTCACCGGCACCTACAGCGCCGATGACATCCTGCACTTCATGCTCGTCACCCTCGACGGCCTCGACGGGGTGAACCCCGTCGTGTACAATGCGCTCGCCCTCGGAAAGAATCTCGCCACCGAGCGGTTCGGTAGCGACTACTACCGCAACAAGGGGAACATCAAGGCTGTGATGGAGACCGACGGCAACCTCGGCGACGAGGCCTACAACCGCTTCATGGATCATTTCAAGGCCGCATCGGCGGACAATTTCAGCACGCCGCTCCTTGAATATGGTATAAAATATAAACAGCTTTCGGTCGACCCTATGGCCGCCCAGCTTGTGCAGAGCGAGACGATGAGCCTGCAGGACATCGCCAGAATTTTGAACATCCCGCCGCATATGATCGGCGAGCTGTCGCACGCCACGTTCAGCAACATTGAGCATCAGACGATCCAGTTCGTGGAGTACACCCTCCGTCCGATAATCAAAAGGTTCGAGGTCGAGCTGAGGACGAAGATGTTCTTCCCGTCTGAGGTCGGCGGCTACGACATCGAGTTCGCCCTGGGCGGGCTCCTGAGGGGCGACACCGCCGCCCGCTCGGCATATTACCACAACGCGATTCTGGACGGCTACATGTCGCGCAACGAGGTCAGGGAGCTGGAGGGACTCCAGCGCAAAGACGGACTCGACGACATGCTCTGCCCGCTGAACTACAGCGTGGTGGGCAAGGACGGCGAAGCCGCCGCCACTGTTGAAGATAAAAAAACCAGATGAGGATGAAGAATAAGATTCAGTTTCGGACATTCTCCGGGGCGGTGGTCCGCTCCGGAGAAGGCAAGGAGGACAAGGAGGGGAGAAAATTCACCTTCGTGGCCTCCGACGGCACCCGTGACGCTTCCGGGACCGTCCTGAACCAGGACGGCTGGAAGCTTGACAGATATAACGCCAACGGCATCGTGGGCTACCAGCACAAGGTCTACGGCGGCTCCGGCGACTCCGATGACCCTGACAACATAATCGGCAAGGGCAGGGCCTACGTCGAGGACGGCAGGCTCATGGTCGATGTTGAGTTGGAGCCGGAGGGTGACAACCCTCTCGCCGACAAGGTCTGCCGCAAGCTGAGGTTCGGCTCGCTGAACGCCGTGTCGGTCGGCTTCGTGCCTTTCGGCAAATCAACGTGGGGCGAGGGCGACGAGGCCGCCGACGGCGGGACTCCGACCCTCTACTTCGCCGGGCAGGAGCTGCTCGAAATCTCAGTTGTGAACATCCCGGCCAACCCTAACGCCCTCCGCAAGGAGCTGGAGGTCGGCGAGGACGATGATGAGAAGCCTGAAGACGATGAGGAGAAGGACCTCGGCGATGAGGGCAAGGAAGAGCAGGAAGTGCAGGAAGAGGAGAAAGACCTCGACGAGGAGGAGAAGCCTAACGGCGAAGGTGAAGAGGAAGAGGAGAAGGAAGAGGAAGGCCCTTCCGCCTCCGATGACGAGGAGGAAGTCGAAAGAATTTTAACCATAGCGGAGGCGACTCTGCTGTATTTATAGTTTTAAAATTATGAGAAAAATCGCAGAAATCAGAAGTCTGCTGGCTGCCAAGGTCGCCGAGGTTAAGGGGCTGGAGGCAAAAGGCAGCAAGAGCGCCCTTCAGAAGAGCGTCTCCGAACTCAAGGAACTGACCGCCGAGGCCGACGCCGCCGCCGCCGTGGAGGCCGCGGAGCAGAGGGCCGCAGACCGCCAGCTCGACCGCGCCGTCCGCAAGGCCGGCAGGCCGTTCAGCATCGTGCGCTACATCAGCGGGATCGTCAACAACAACCTCAGCGGCCTTGAGGCCGAGGTCGACCAGATGGGAGCGGATGAGTACCGCCGCCTTGGCCTTGTTCGTATGGGACATGTCATCCCGTCCGCCTACCTCCGCTCGGCCGCTGGCCAGAATTACACCGCCGCCGCCGACGGCGGCAACCTCGTCGAGGAGGGCGGCAGGAAGTACACCGACATGCTTCGCGAGAAATTGGTCGTGCAGAAGCTCGGAGCCACCGTCCTGACCGACCTTGTAGGATCGTTCAGCGTCATCGGCTCTTCGGCCGTCCAGGCCGCATGGGAGGGCGAGGGAGACCAGAACGAACTCAAGAAAGCCGCTTACAGCAAACTGCAAATGACCCCTCACAGGGCTTCCATCAGCGTGTCTACGACCAAGGACCTGCTCCGCCAGACTTCCTTCGACGTCGAGAACGACCTTCTCGACAAGGTGACGACCGCACACGCCGACCTCCTTGAGAAGGCCGCCATCTGCGGCGCCGGCAGCAACGGGGAGCCTACGGGCATCCTCGGCACGAACGGCATCGGCTCCGTCGCCATCGGCACGAACGGAGGCTCTCTCGCCTGGAAGAACGTCGTGGCCCTGGAGACCGCCATCAACGCGGCCAACGCCAACAGGGGGTCGATGGCATACTTGACCAACGCGAAGGTCGTCGGCCAGCTCAAGACCACTGAGAAGGCGGCCAACACCGCCCGCTTCCTGCTTGACGACATGGCCCCGAACACCCTCAACGGCTACACGATCGACTGGACGAACCTCGTTCCGTCGACATTGACCAAGGGCACCGCCGCCAACAAGTGCAGCGCCCTCATCTTCGGTAACTTCGCCGACCTCTACATCGGCCAGTGGGGTGGTGTCGACATCGTCGTCGACCCTTACACCGGAGCGCGAAACGCCGAGGTGTACATCACACTGAACGTGTGGAACGACGTGAAGGTCGTCGAGCCTAAGAGCTTCGCGGCCATCACCGACATCGTGACCGACTAAACCTGACGGCGATGAAGAGGACCTACGATGAAAGCGTCGTGGCCGACTGCCTCAAAAGGCTGAAAGGCCACCTCAGGGTCACGGCGGACGACCTCGACACGGAGCTTCGCGCGAAGCTCCTCGCCGCGGTGCGCTCGGCCGAGAACCAGATAGGCACGGTCATCGTGAGGTCCTCCTTCACCGGCTCGTTCGACTTCTCAAGCTCCATCTATCTCGGCGCTCCCCTCGTCAAGGTGGAGAGCGTCGGGGTCGACGGGGTTTCACTTTCAAAGGGCTTCGCCGTGAACAAAAGGGCGGGGACCATCTCGTTTGACGGAACCGTCACCGGAGCCGAGGTCGCAGTGGCCTGGGAGTCCGGCCTCGACCAGATTCCGGACGACATGATGGCCGCCGTGCTTATGATGGCGGCCTCCTTCTTCTCGAACCCGTTGGACAGCGTGCAGAGCCTGCCGAACGCCTCGGCGAACCTGCTGCGGCCCTACCGTCATTATGAGGTGAGGTGACATGGCGGAAATCGGCATAGGCGACCTCGACACTCTCGTGACCGTCCAGCGGTGCGAGATAACCGCCGGCGACAGGGGGCAGAAGGTGTACAACTGGAAGTGCGCCCGTAAGGTGTACGCCCATGTGGACTCGACGCTCTCCGAAAGCGTCGATGACGGCAACCTCGGGCAGGACGGCTCGCTGACGCTGACGATGTACAAGATTGACGGTATGTCGACCCGCTGGCGGGTCATCGTCGGCGGCAAGACCTACGCCGTCGACCGCATCGACCCTATCTCCCGCATCTCGCCGCTGTGCGAGGTGGGCGTGTCCGGAATCGAGTGACATGGCCGAGATGAACGTCACCGGGCTGAAAGCGGTCCTCGCCGCTTTCGATAATGCCCCGAAAGAGATGAGGAAGGCCTGCCGCAAGGCTCTCGCCTCCGCCGCCCGGGTCACCGCCCGGGACATCCGGAAGAAAATTCCGGCGAGGTGGAGGCGGCTGGTCAAAAGCAAGGCGAAGGAGTCGAAAGGCCACAAGCTGTACGCGAACGCCGGACTTTACTTCTCCGCGACCGCCGTCGGCGGCCATCAGCCGAAAATGTACGGAGGCACGGGGGACGGCATCAGCGACTGGTTCAAGGCATATTGGTTAAATTATGGCACGCTGAACGGCCGCGACCCTTTCCACCGCTTCGAGCGCAAGGTCAAGGCCGACAGCGGGAAAAGAAAGCAGAGGAACGGCGTCAAGGCCACCCGTTTCTTCGACGCGGCCGTCAGAGGGTGGGAGAGCGAGTTCGCCGGAAACTTCAAGGACTCCCTCAGGGAGCAGGGCTATGACCTCAAATGAACAGGATTTGAACAGAATTTTTTAAGCGATGGTGGACCACATAGGCAACAAGCTGGCCACGGCGGCCGAAGGGATAGTCAGCCTCAGTCTCTACGAGGCCGAGGAGGCGGCCTACCCCTACGCCGTCTACACCCTCGTCCCCGAGCTTCACAGGACGAAGGACGGGGTCTACAAGGTGACGGCCGATGTGACCGCCACCGTCTACGCCCAGGACTATGCGGCCGCCCGGGACATCGCCGAGAGGTTCGGCGCGGCGGTGGAGAAGGAGTTCTCCGCAACGGGTTACAGCGAGAGGCTCTCCTCGTACGAGGAGAGATGCGAGGACGGCGTCTGGGCGCTCGCCCTCGATTTCAAAATGACAGAATTCGTTTAACATAAAATTTCAAAACTATGGTTGAAGGTTACAACATAGCGTTCAAGGTCGGCGGCAAGACATTCGCCGGCCGCACCCAAGACGATCTGACCATCACCCCGACCACCAAGGAGTCCATCACCAAGGACGACCAGGGCCAGAAGCAGATCAAGGTGACCGGTTACGAGGTCACTTTCAGTTGCCAGGGGATGGTCGAGGTCACCGGCTCGTCGACTTCCAAGATGTTAAGGGACGACATCATCGACATGGCGCTCACGACCGGCAGCTCTTACCAGTTCGTCTACGACTGCGACGGCGGAAAGTCCTACAGCGGCATATGCGTCTGCACCGGCTACAGCGAAAGCTCGAACAGCGAAGACACCGCCACCTGGACCGTCAGCTTCAAGGTCAGCGGAGCGATGACCGCCCAGTAACGGAGGGGCTATGGTGAAAGTGAAGATTTCCGGCAGGGACTACCCCGCCGAGGGCAACTTCAACACGGTCTGCGCCTTCCTCAAGGCAGTCGGCCGTGACACGATGGAAGGGCTTGTGAACATCGCCGACCTGCGGCCTAGCGACTACACCGAGCTGGTCGCCGCTGCGGTCAACGAGGGGTTGAGGCTCGACGGGAGCGAGGCGAGGGTCACCGGCGTGGATGTCGGCGCAAGCCCCGACGCTTTCAACGAGATCCCGGCGGCCGTGGCCGCCATCTTCGGCGAACTCTCGCCGGGGAGGCAGACCGCGGACACGGCAAAAAAAAAGTAGAAGGACCGGCGGCCTGGCCCACCGTCGCCGACCTGCGGGGGACCGCCCTCGGCGAGATGGGCATGACACGCAGGGAGTTCTACGAGATGCCCGTGGGCGAGTTCCTCGAGGCTCTCGCGGCCTACAGGCGCAAGGAGGCGGCGGAGAGAAGGCATGCCGGCGAGCTGGCCCGGGGGGCCGCCCTTCGACTCTTTAACATCCAGCTCCGCCGCAAGGACCAGATAAGGAGGCCCTCCGAGTTCTGGCCGATGCCTTGGGACGATGAGGATGTCAAGGTCTCCCCGGCCGCGGATGGAAGGCGGCCGCGGACGGAGGAGGAGGGCAGGAGGTCGCTCGCCCGGCTCGTCGGGCGGCTGAACGGTAAAAATTGAACTGAAAGATGGCACAGAACCTCAAGGTGGGGGTGTCCGCTGACACCTCCGACTTCAGCAAAAAGATGGAGGCCGCCAAGAAGACCGCCAAGGACTTCGGCGGCACCGTCGAGGGTGTCGCCGACAGCCTCGGCGGCGCTTTCAGCGGTCCCGCCAAGGCCGTGGTCGACCTCGCCGGGAAGTTCAAGGCTCTCGCCGGGCAGTTCGACACCGCCGGTCTCACGGGCGAGGCGGCCGCCAAGAAGGCCTCCGCCGCCTTCGTCTCGCTGGGCGGAGCGATAGCCGGCCTCGGCCTCGCCGCCGTCGTGGCGGCCTTCAAGCAGCTTAACGCCCAGGCCGACATCTTTTTCAACACGACAAGGGGCGAAAGGCTCAAGAGCGGCCTCGACGCCTACACCTCCACCCTCGCCGCCTCCGTCAGCGAGCAGACCGGCAGCGGCGAATGGTGGGCCGGCGCGAAATCGCAGGCCGAGAAGTTTTGGGCCTACGGCAAGCAGTACCTCGCCACCTCCGTCATGGACGGATTCAAATCCTCCGGCATGATGTTCGGCCTGAGTTCCGGCCTCGTCGCCGGAATCACGAAAACCAACGCGGCCATCAAGGAGGCGAACGCCAAGGCCGAGCAGGCCGAGGCCATCGCCGGGGAGATCTACGACATAAATCTTTCGATCCTCGAAAGCACCGGCCGCTGGAAGGCCGCCGAGGCCGAGGTGGCCGAGCTGAAGGGGGTCGCCTCAGACCAGACTAAGACCATCGCCGAGCGCACGCAGGCCCTGACCTCCGCCATGGCGAAGCAGAGGGCGCTCGGTGACGAGCAGGTCGCCGCCTACACACGGCTGGCCGAGCTGGTCGGCCAGAGGAACGCCCTCACCGAGAGCGGAACGAAGGAGATAAACGAACAGGTCCAGGCCGAGGGCCGCGCGGCCGACGCGCAGAAGCACGCCGCGGACACCCTCAAGGAGATGCAGGGCATAATGTCGGGCATCAAATCGACATCGGCCTCGATCGCAAAGGAGTGGGAGGCGAACGTCGCCGCGGCGATGAAGACGGCCGAGGCCGCCATGGCCGGGGTCCAGGCCGAGATGGACAAGATCTTCGAAGCCAGGGAGAGGATGGAGAGCGGCGCCATCTCCGCCGTGGACGGGTCCTCCGCCACCGGCAGGGCCGACAACAAGGCCACCGTCGTGGGCGGCTTGGAGGTCGACCAGGCGGCGGCCGACAAGACAAACAAATGGTTCACCGACATGGCCGACAATGCCGTGAAGGCCTCCGAGAGCTTCAGGACCGCCGTGGTGGACTCGATGGGCGGTTCATTCGAGTACCTCTTTGACTGCATGGCGGGGCTGGAGGAGTTCAACGGGGCCGGCCTTCTCTCGGCCGTCCTCACACCGTTCGCCGAGCTGGCCATCAAGATCGGCGAGATCCTCGTATCCTCGGCCCTCGCTTCAGATAGCTTGAAGACGCTTATAGCTACTCCTAAGGTCGCCCTCGCCGCCGGAGCGGCCCTCATCGCCGTGGGCTACGCCGCCAAGGCGGGACTCTCGGCGGCGGTCAGCGGCGCCACCGGCTCGTCATACGTGTCCTCGGCGACCGCCACCTCCGGCTACTCCTCCGGCTCCCAATCGTCGGAGAGCTGGGAGAGGGAGATGAAGCTCGAGGTCAGCGGCACGCTCACCGCCGACGGCGACAAGCTCGTGGCCGTGCTGAACAACACGGCGAACCGCAAGGCCTACACGGCCTGACGGGCGGAAGAAATATAAAGTCATATTTTTATGGCAAGCCGTTAAATGTCAAGGCTTTGGCGTCAAAATTGACTCGGAAAAATTTTGAAAACAGAAAGTATTTCAAGATAAAAACGCATAGTTTATGGCTTACAGCTCAAGGTTCAGGTTCGACTTCACCTCCCGTGACGGGGTGGACTGCGCCATCGACGTCCTCGGCGACGGCTACTCCGGTGCCGCCGACAGCAGGGCGGTCGGCGGCACCGTGACCCTCCGCCGGACCAAAAGCGGCAACATCATCGGCTCCTCGCTGACGTGGACGGCCGAGTGCGCCGTGGAGAGCGAGTTCGCCGACCTGTACACCTCCGACCCGAAGGCTTTCAAGGTGGAGCTTTACCGCCCCGGCCTCATCTGGTCGGGGTACATCACCCCCGAGCTGTACAGCGAGCCGGTGGTCGCCCCGCCCTACGACGTGACGCTCACCGCCGACGACCGCATAGCGGAGCTGAAATTGCACGATTTCGAGGCTCAGGGGTCGGTGACGGCCGCCGCCCTGCTGGCCTACCTGCTCGCCCCCTCCGCCAGCTCCGCGGTGTCCTACGTCTCGAGCCTCAAGAACGGCACCTACCCGCTCGCGGCCCTGATGGTCAATTTCGACCATATGGAAGGCGAGAGCTACTATGACGTGCTGGACGCTTTCCTGGAGACGTTCAACGCCGTCATCTACTATGACGGCGCGGCTCAGAGCTGGACCGTCTGCCGCGAGAACGACGCGGCCCTGCTGACCCAAGGCAAGAGGTCCACGGTCGGGACGCTCGACCCGACCGCGCCGACCCAGCCCGACCTCTTCCCGGTGGGCAACATGACCGCCGAGGTCGTGCCGGCCAAGAAGAGGTGCTTCGTTACCGCTAACATGGGGGAGCGGGTCAAAAGGCTGGAGACATCGTCGTGGATCGCGGGTTCGTCTTCCGTCAGCGTGGCGGACGGCAAAATCTCGTTTTACGCGGCGGGCGGCTACGCCTACGCCTTGACGACGGCATTCTATTTCGCGACCGACTACCCCGCCCCGGGCTACACGTTGGAATTGAGTTCAAGGACGACAAGCGCCCGCGGCGGCGGCCTTTACATGCTCGCCAAGGCGGTCTTTGAATGCGAGGACGGCACGGACCGCACCCGCTACCTGAACGTGGACGGAGGCTGGCAGGCCGACGAGCCGCGGAGGGGCGCCGGCTACTCCGGCGGCCAGCGGACCGCCAACGAGACCCCGGTGATGGACCTCACGACATATCTCGCCGACGGCGAGTTCGAGATCGCCATGCCGGCGGAGCTGGCCGACGACGAAAGCACAGGAGTGACCTACACTGTGACTAAGGTCAGCTCGCTCACCGTCTATCTCTACGCAGGCAGATATAACAGCGGGGCGACCTATGTGACCGGCGTCGCCCTCCGGAGGTCGGACAACGACCTCCCGGAGACGATAACCACGACGGTCGTCCTCGGCAACGGTGCGAGGGAGGATGACGAGGTCGAGGTCGAGCTTTCCAACATCCTCGGCGACCCTTCGCCCGTCACCTCCTCCGCCGCCCAGTTCCTGAACGGCGCAGGGCCGGTCTCCGGCACTTACACATCGTCGGCGGTGACCTCGGGGCTTTCGTTCGACGACTTCACGGCCGTCGACCATGCCCTCTCCGTGTGCGTGCCGAGGTTGAGGTTCAGCGGGACGCTGCACGGACGGGCGACACCCATGGCCGCCCCGCCGATGTTTCTCGAGGAATTTTACGTCGCGGCTAACCAATACGCGATGATTGTCGAGGAGTCGAATTATGACATCCTGGAGGGCGACCTCGACTTCACCGCCCTCACCTTCCCGGCGGCCTCGCTGACCTACACGTCGCTGACCAGGAACTACACTTACGGCAAATCGCCGGCGGCGAAGACATACCCGCGGTCGATGTCGCCGAGGAAGGACCGGTCGGACTATAAGCAGTGGGTCGCAGGGAAAAGTTGAACGGAAATTTAAAACTTGATATATATATGGCTGATTGCGATTGCGGCGCGGCGGTCACCGTCGTGAAAATAGTGAGGGGCAACGATCTCCTGCTGGAGGCGAGGGTCTCCCTCTGGGACGAGGAGGCGAAGGCCTACAAGGCCTACTCCCTCGACGGGGCATCCGGCCTCAAGATGGCCCTTGTCGGGGATTACGGCAGGGTGGAATGCGAGGGCGTGGAGGCGGACGGCTCCATAGTCCGTGGCAGGGTCTGCGGCCGTTCCCTCGGCAAGGGTGTCTACGGCCTCGAGGTCACCTTCGGAGACGAAGGCGGCCACGGCAGGATCTACGAGAGCGGCGTGCTGGAGCTGGTCGAGAGCGGCGAGGAGGCGACCACCGTCTCCACGGCGGAGGGCGAGGGCGTGCCGTTCACGGTCGAGGTCGACATGACCGTCAGGACGGTGAGGGTCGGCAAGTCCGCCGTGACCGAAGACTATTCAGCTCTGAGCGGCAAGCCTTCGGTGAACGGAGTGACGCTCGCCGGGGCGATGGCCCTCTCCGACATCGGGGCGGCCTCGGCCGAGGCCCTCTCCGCCGAGGAGGAGGCCCGGAAGGCCGACGACAAGGAGCTGGACGGACGGATAGCGGCCAACACGGCCGCCATCGCGACGCTCAACGCGGACTCCAACACAGAGGGGTCCGTCAAGAAGACGGTCTCCGAGGCGGTCGCCCTCATCGTGGCGGGCGCTCCGGCGGACTTCGACACACTGAAGGAGATCGCCGACTACATCGCCGCCGACAAGACCGGGGCGGCCGAGATGTCCGCCGCCATCTCCAAGCTGCAGTCGCTGACGGCGGGCCACACGGACGGGATAGCAGCCAACACGGCCGCCATCAAGGAGAACAGGGAAAGCATCGGCGGCAACACCGCCGACATCTCGGCGTTGAAGACCTTCGCCGACAACAACCAGATGATGGTCGGCTATGACGAAGGCACAGGCGAGGTGTACGTCGGGGTGGGCAGCTGGAACACCTCCTTCGACGGCGGGGAGATAGATGACGTGACCGGAGAGGTCACCCTTGAGATCGCATCGTAAAATCTGAGATATATGGCGAATTTAGTCAAAAAGACCATCGGGCGGCTGCCCGTGTGGCGCGCGGACGACTGGGCCTCCGGGGCCGAGGTCCACAAGTGGAACTATTACAGATATCTGAACTCCACCTTCGTCTGCCTGGCGGAGGGGACCGCGAACGCCCCCGGGGCCGTCGTGGACGGGGTCCTGACCGCCAACGACGGGTGGAAGCTCGTGTTCGACGGCAACGCCTCCGTGGCCGAGGCTGCCGAGGCCGCGGTCACGGCGAAGGAGGCGGCCGTGGCCGCCGACACCGCCCGGGCGGCCATCGAGGCCGACACGGCGGTGGTGAAGACAACCGCCCAGACGCTCACCGACGGCCAGAAGGCTCAGGGCAGGGCCAACCTCGCCCTCGGGAACGTGCTGGCCGACATTTCAAGAATTCAGGAGACCCTCGGGCATTACACCGACCGCTCCTCAGTGGCCCTGACGGACAAGGAGACAGGCGTGGCCATCAGCTCCGACGGCGTGAAGGTCGCCAAGAGCGGATGGGCCATCGCCGAGTTCACGGCGGAGAAGGGTGTGGAATATCTTTTCAAGCCCGGGACCATCGACGGGAGCGTCTGCATCTTCGCCCAGAAGGTGACGAGCAAGGAGACGAAGGCCATCGACTACAGCTACACCTACGACGAGGAGGGCCGCGCGGCGACCGCCAAGGCCACCTACAACGGGGCGACCTACAGCTACACCTTCTCCTATGACGAGGAGACCGGGGCGCAGACCATCAAGGACGCTTCCGGCAACGCCGTGGCCGCCTTGCCTTACCAGTATGAGACCACGGTCGGCACATATCTGCCGCTAACGAGGCTGAACGCCGGGGCGGAGCTGCCTATGGACGGCTACTGCCGCTTCATGTCGCATTTCCAGGGCAACGCCTCCCTCACCGTGGAGGTGTCCTACAAGGTGGGGTCCGCCGACCTCACGATGAAGGTCGTCAAGGACGGCGTGTTCGCCTCGCTGGCGACACAGCTGGGCAACCTCGCCCAGAACATCGCCTCCCTCTCCTCCGCCCTCTCGGCGGTCGAGATGACGGCGGGCAGCGTCGAGGCCACCGTATCCGGCATAAATGAGTTCTACGGCTCGGACGATTTCCGGGAGGTCGTGAAGCTCGGCGGGCAGCCGATGAAGCTCTACGGGAAAGGCACGCCACAGCTCTCAATCGTGCCGGACAACTGGAAGCAGTATGACCCTGCGACCGACACGGGTTACGACTGGACCGGTCGTCCTTCGATGCCCGGGCAGACCTATATCGACACGACCGCCGCGGCGGACGGCAAAGTGACCTACGAGGCGGTCTACGAGGATGAAAGCACCCTTGAACTAAAATGGCTTTAGGATATGGAGAACATTTTCACACTCAACCCCAGGTGGGGTGACGCCGCCGTCGGCGATCTCTGGACGGGCGAAAAGAAATACATAACGGCGGAGAGCTTCGACCCTTCCAAGCTCTCTTCGACCAGCTACGAGGTGGCGGGGGCGGTCTGCGGCCGCATAGGCAGCAAGGGCGTCCTAACAGCTTACAAGAAAGATATGGGGAGCTGGGAATGGTGCGTCCGCTACGAGTGGCTGCTCACGGGCTACACCCTCGACGGCACCGACCGCAGCGGCGTGTTCAGCATCAGGACCTCGACGGCGGACTCTGATAACACGGACGTGGCGGTCAGCTACAACGCCGCCGACACGGCCTCCTTCGTCTCGCAGCTCAACGCGGCCTTCGCCGCGCAGACATCGATGGCGAAGGACAACTGGACCGCCTTCACGGCCGCCGACGGAAGCGTCCACATCCAGTTCGACTACTGGGGATGGCAGCAGACTATTTACAACTCCGCCAAGGGCGGCTTCTCGGTCTCCGGGGCCCTGCTCCCGGAGGTGCCTTACTACTGGCGGCTGCTGGCGAAGAACGGCACGGCGATGGCCTATCCGGCGCTGAACCCGGAGCGGGCCCTGGCGTATTTCAATAGAGACGTTCCGTCGACGGCTTTCAATCCATCGAGCAACGTTGACAAGACCTATCTCTACCCGGTGCTCAAACCGGGCTACCTCGGCACGTCGGCCTACCAGGGCGACCACTGCGCCGCCCTGCGGGCCGTCTACGGAGAGGGCGAGGACGGGTGGCTGCGCTACATGAAGGCCGTCGAGGTGCTTGTCCCGTGCGGCCGCTACATGGCGGGCTTCACCGACGGCCTCGGCCGCACGGAGCTTCTGGCCTCCAAGACTTACACCCTCGCCGACGGAAGCGAAAACGTACTCTGCCCGGCGGCGTACCATGCCCTGAACGACCCTTCGACCTCCGTGTTCGGCGGCTGGCATCTCGGAACGGTCGAGGAGAACACCTTTCTCCTCAAGCCGGTGAAGTACGGCACGGACGGCAGCAGGACGGCGGACCTCCTGAACAGGACCCTCTGGGCGATGGGCGGGGACGCAGTTAACAACGGCTCGACCCTGTGGTCGTGCGCCCGGTACAGCGCCGACTACGCCTGGATCTGCCGCAACGGCTGCTGGGACAGCGGCGACATGTACGTCGGCTGCGGGGTGCGCCCCCTCTCGCTCAACTATCTGCCGTAAGGCAAATTAAGATTGGACTTCAAGGCGGCGGCGCGTTTGGGCGCGCCCCGCATATTCAAAGAAAAAGATTTAGGAAAATTTCAAAACAAGCGGGAACGATGAAACCTGAACGCATAAGGGCGCACGGAGCGTCGCTGGAACACGACTTCGCCGAGCTGCGCAAGCTGGTGAGGGAGTGCAAGATGATGATGGCCAAGTCCGACAGGGCCGTCTACGGCGACGACCTCATAAGGCATCTGTCGGAGGCTTCGATGTGGTTCATTTTGTCCTACGAGGTGAAGGACCCGGCCTTGAAATACAGGGCGGCCCTGCGCTCCAACGGCTGGTTCGCCGTGTTCCGTGAGGACATGCGCCGCTGCGTGGAGGACAACATAGTGAAGTTCCCGCACCGCAGGCTAAGGTTCGACCAGAACGGCCAGCCTGTCGGCGACCCCGCCGTAGAGCGGGTCAGCGGGAAGAAACTGGCGGCCGTGACGCTTGTGGCGAAGATTGACGACGGTATAGGTCGGTGGTGCTGCTCCCTCTCGCAAGGGCAGGCCGTCCGCCGGAAGGGTGGACAGAGCTTTGGCCTCGCTGAACTCCTACATCGGGATGGCCCGCAGGGTCTGCGGCTACAAGCGCGTCTTGGAGATATTGGCCGCCATCCCGGCGGGGTGGGGTGAATTCATACATTTCAACGGCCGGAGGCAGGTCCTCGAGGCCAACGAGACATACAGGACAAGGGTTGTGGAACAATTCAATTTATCGTAGTATATGGATACATTTTATCAGATCGAGAGGTTGAGGGAGCGGCAGACCGCCCTCCTCGTCGTCATGGCAAAGAGCGACAGTCACGCCGCCAAGTGTGCCAAGCTGGGTTTGGACTTCAAAACCACCTACCCGGAGGATTACGCGGCCTACATCGCCGCGAACGAGGAGTACAACGCCAACGAGGTGGAGCTGGCGGAGCTTCAAGCCAAGCTCGATGAGGAGCGGGCCGTCGAGGACCTTCGCCCCGGAGAGGAGGGAGCGCCTGCGGTTTAGGACGTTTCCGCCTCCGGCGTTTTTATGGCAAGCCGTTAAATGTCAAGGTTTTGGCATCAAAATTGACTCAAAAAAAATATGGACTGGACAAATATTTTCGTGACTTTGATAACCAGCGGGGCGTTCGTGACCGTCTACCTCGTCGGTGATAAGAAGACGGCCTCGGTGCTGGAGAACGTCAGCAAGACCATCGACCAGTGGCGGGGGCTTGTCGACGAGGTCAAGGCCGACCTCGCCTCCGAGCGCAAGGAGCGCAGGGAGATGCTCGCCGACTATGAGCGGCGGCTGGAGGCCAAGGACAACAAGCTCGACTCGCAGTACAGGGAGATCGGCGTCTGGCGCGACCGCTCCGACAAGCTGGGCAGCAAGGTCGCCTACTACCGGGCTTTCGAGTGCCGCAAGGTCAAGTGCCTCGACCGCGAGCCTCCCTTCGGCAGCGGGGCGTTCAGGGAGGAGGGCGACGGCGGAAGCGCCGCCGGCAGCTCCGGCTGCTCCCCGAAGGGCCGGAAATCCGGCCGGAAGCCGCAGGACGGGGCCGCTGAAAACATTGAGAATTAATCTTTTGAAAAGACCGGAAAATGGGCGATATTTCCAAAAACTTTTCGTATATTGAGTTCGAGAGGTCGGCCACTGCCGACAGGCTCGGGATCGACAACCCCCTCCCGCCGGAGGCGAGGGGACACGTGGAGGAGCTTGTCACGCAGCTTCTCCAGCCGCTCCGGGACGCCTGGGGAAGCCCCCTGACGGTGACCTCGGGCTACAGGTGCGGGGCTTTGAACAAAGCCGTCAAAGGCTCGGCCACCTCGGCGCACACCGTGGGCTACGCAGCCGACCTTGTGCCTCAGAATGGCACAATCACCGAGTTTTTCGACTTCGCCGAGAAATGGTTGAGGTACAACGGCCGTCCGTTCGACCAGTGCATCAGGGAGGTCGACAAGGCGGGGACCGCCAGATGGCTGCATCTGGGGTTCAAAAGCCGGGAGGGGAAGCAGAGGAGGCAGTTCCTCGCCCTCGTGGCGGACAGGTAGCCCGGGAGAGGGCGGATTTTTGACGGGAAATCTTCAAAAACGGCATAAAATGGACAAAATCGGACAATTTCTTGAAATCCTGTGGCAGCTGCCGCAGTTCCTGCTCGGTTGGCTGCTCGGCCCGCTCTACCGCCGGGCGAAATCCGTGGCGGTCGGCGAATACGAAGGCGTGGAGGTCGTGTTCTCCTCGGCCATGCCGGGCGGGATCGCCCTCGGGAACGTCATCGTCGTGAACTACCGCTACCTCAAGGTGAAAGGTCTGACGGCGGCGAGGAGGATCCAGGCGCACGAGTTCGGCCACTGCCGCCAGTCGCGGCTGCTCGGCTGGCTCTATCTCCCCGCCGTCGGCCTTCCGTCGCTCTGCTGGGCGGCGGCGAGGAAATTTTCAAAAAGGTTGAGGAAATCGGACTATTACGGCTTCTGGACCGAGCGCTGGGCCGACAGGCTCGGCGGCGTGGAAAGATGACCGCCCGGCGGCAGGCGGCAGGCCCTGTCGCGGCCGTCTGCGCAAGTCCGGGAAGATAACGGCCGCCCTCCCGCCGCGAGAGGAGGGGACATGTTCTTTTCTTTAGTGTTTAATTGATTTATAGTGTTTTCCTCCCCTGCCGTGACGGCCCGGGAGGTTTTTTGTCGAGAATTTATGGCGAAAAAACTCCTTCTTTTCCTGGCGGCCCTCGCCGCCGCCTTTATCCTCGGCTTCCTCGGCGGAAGGAATACCGCAGGAGGATGTTTGACCTTCCAGACGGACACCTGCATAGTCCGTGACACAATCGTTGAAAATAAACCGATTTATATCGACCGCTGGCGGCTGCGGGTCGACACGGTCAGGCTGGCCGTGGTCAGGACCGACACGGTGGAGGTCCTGAGGACCGACACGGTGGCCGTGGAGCTGCCCGTCGAGGTCCGCCGCTACAAAGGAGCGGACTATGACCTCGCCGTCAGCGGTCACGACCCTGTTCTGGAGTGGATCAAGGTATTCCCGCTGACGAAGACCGTCACGAACACAGTGGCGGCGGACCGCTCCAGATGGTCGTTCGGCGCTTCCGCCGGCCCTGCGGTGCTGGTCACGCCCTCCGGGAAGGTCTACGGCGGCGTGGGGGTGAGCGCGGGCGTGGCGTTGAGGTTCTGAAAAACGCGCCCTGTTTATTAAGATGCGCCGCGGGGCGTTTTTTGTCCCGCGGCGCTTTGTCCCGCCTACAGTCCCGCGGCGACCTCGTCCATAAGCCTCCCTACCGGGAGTCCGGCCTCTTTTGCCGCCGCCGTCAGCTTCGCCTTGGTCGAGGGAAGCACCCTCAGCTGGAGGGTCACCCTCCTGCCCTCAGGAGAGTCGGCCTTCCTGCCGGCCCCCTGCCTTCTTCCTCCGCTCGCCATACTACACCCAGGACTTTGAAAATTCTTCATTCTTGAACGCCTC